>JADWMI010000013.1:4465-11246 GCA_015767395.1 Bacteroidota bacterium
TTTTTGTCTAATTAAATTGTTTTCCTTTTTCAAGTATTTCAATCTAATTATTAGTTACCTCAACTTGTCGATTTTTGCAAACCAACTTCTTATCAAGCTAGTTATTTCTTTCAAAATAGTACTCAAAACTTTGTTGCAATTAAAATTACTCGCTTTAAACTACTATTTTAAAGTTTGTTTTTAAAACCGTGATTCCAGTTATTCATGCTAAACACTTGGGCACTTTACTATTTAAAGTATGATTTTAAAAACGATGTTCAAGAACATTTTGAATCTCGCTCTGAAATTTATAGCTGACTCCTAAAAGTTACATTTTCATGTTACGCTATAATTTTCTTCGTTTAATTCTTTTGTAAAATAAGTGCGAAAAAAGGAATTACACAAATTTATAACTGTATTAATATCAACAAGATATAAACGGGTGTTATTAACATTTGTTAATAACAAAAAACCCGTTTTGAAGAACAAAACGGGTTTGATTTTTTATTGAAAAATGACTAGCGTCTTTTTTCTTGAATTCTTGCTTTTTTACCAGTTAATCCTCTAAAGTAGAAAATACGTGCTCTACGAACTCTACCGTGTTTGTTAACTTCAATTTTTTGAATTGCAGGTAAGTTTACAGGAAAAATACGTTCTACACCTACATCACCAGACATTTTTCTGATCGTAAAAGTTTCTGAAGATCCAGTACCTCTTCTTTGAATAACAACACCTCTAAAAAACTGAGTACGTGTTTTTTCACCTTCTTTAATTTCGTAATAAACTGTAATAGTGTCTCCTGATTGGAATTCTGGAAACTCTTTTTTTGTTACAAATTCGTCTTGTATAAATTTTACTAAACTTTCCATTTTAAACTTTTTAATGGGTTTTTCATAAACCAACATTCACGATTTTCGTCAGAGGTTAATTTTAAGAGTGCAAATTTAACTAAAAAAATCAGTCTTCCAACAAATCTGGTCTAATTTTTTTTGTATGCTCATAAGCTTGCTCACTTCGCCACTCCTCAATCTTTGGGAAATTACCAGATAATAGTATTTCTGGAACCTTAAGTCCTTTATATTCAGAAGGTCTCGTGTAAACAGAAGGGGATAATAAATTGTCTTGAAAAGAGTCGGTTAGGGCAGAGGTTTCATCCCCTAAAACACCTGGAATTAACCTAATAATAGTATCACATAAAACTGCAGCACCTAATTCCCCTCCGCTTAAAACAAAATCGCCAATTGAAATTTCTTTTGTAATAAATAAATCTCGTACGCGTTGATCAACACCTTTGTAATGCCCACAAAGGATAATCATATTTTCATTTAGGGATAATGTATTTGCTGTTTGCTGATTTAATGTTGGTGCATCGGGCGTCATATAAATAATTTCATCATAATCTCTTTCAGATTTTAATTTTGAAATACATTTATCAATCGGTTCTATCATTAAAACCATTCCTGCGCCACCGCCAAATTGATAATCGTCAATTTTGCCGTAGTTGTTTAATGCGTAAGTTCTTAAATCGTGAAAATGAACTTCAACCAAGTTTTTATCAATGGCGCGTTTTATAATTGAATATTCAAACGGGCTTTTGATTAATTCAGGGGAAACAGTAATGATGTCTAATCTCATTTTGCAAAGATAAATCTTTTTTGACTTTTAAATTTGGAAAGTTTTAATTTAGCCATTAGCCATTAGCCATTAGCCATTAGCCATTAGCCATTAGTTGCTTTAATCATTCTATCTGAACCAAAAATATCTTTTCTCAATTCAATATTTTTAAATCCCTTTGCGTTTAATAAGTCTGCCGTTTCTTTCCCTAAATATTGGTTGATTTCTAAATATAAATGGCCGTTTTTTGTTAAATGACTTTTAGCTAAATCAGCAATTTTATCATAAAAGAGTAATGGATTGTTGTTTTCTACAAACAAAGCCAAGTGAGGTTCGTTGTCTAACACGTTTTTTTGCATTTCATCTTTTTCTAATTCGCGAACATAAGGCGGATTGCTAATAATGACATCGTAAACTTCAGATAAGCTATTGGTGTTTAAAATGTCTTTTTCTATAAAATGAATGTCAACATTGTTAAATTGCGCATTTATTTCAGCTGTTTTTAATGCTTCTAAAGAAATATCAATAGCGCTTACCTTTGTGTTTGGTAAATTTTTGGCCAATGAAATTGGAATACAGCCACTTCCTGTGCCAATATCCAGCATATTTAGTTTTGAATGTTGTGTTTCAAGTTTTGAGTCTGCAACAATCCAATCAACCAATTCTTCTGTTTCGGGACGTGGAATTAAAACGTGCTCATTTACCTTAAAAGGAAGGTTGTAAAATTCAGTTTCACCCGTAATATATTGAATAGGTTTGTGCTTTTTTAAATCAATTAAAGCTTTTTGAAGAAAATTTAAATCGAGTGTGTTTATTTCATAATCTGAATTCAAAGCAACATCAATTCTAGATAATTTCAACCTGAATTCGACTAAAATGTTGAAAAATGATTGAATTTCGGTTTTAGGATAGGTTTCAGCTAAGCCTGAAAAAAAAGTTGTTTTGAATTTTAAAATTTGCATTATAAATCTTTAAGCATCCATAAATTACAGGAATAATGGCCTGTATCTCCCATTGGGGCATCTAAATCTTTAAAGCCAACTTTTCTATATAATTTTCTTGCTTCTCCCATATAGGGTAAAGTTTCTAAATAACATTTTTCAAAACCAAAACTTGTTGCTTTCTGTAAGCAAATATCCATCATTTTTTTTCCCAATCCAATTCCTCGTGCTTCTGGCAGAAAATACATTTTTTGTAATTCGCATACATTTCCGTTGTAATTATCTAGTTGTTTAATTCCTGCTCCTCCATAAATTTTACCATTTTTTTCAACAACAAAATAAATAGCGCTTTCAATATCATAAGCTTGAAACAAAGTATCCAAAATTTTATCAGCATAAGCAGTGCCAACTTTTGGAACACCATATTCAATTAATATAGCTCTAATTGCTCTTGCTATTTTCGGATTGTCTTCTGGCTGAATTTCCTTAATTGTAAAGTTGTTAGAAATCATTTTATTGTACTATTTTTACGGGGTGAATTTACATGAAAAATATATAAAACGTTGCATTGAATTGGCAAAAAACGGATTAGGAAATACATACCCAAATCCTTTGGTTGGTAGTGTGATAGTTTATAATAACACTGTTATTGGCGAAGGTTGGCATAAAAAAGCAGGCGAACCACATGCTGAGGTGAATGCTATTAATGCTGTTAAAGATGAAGAGTTGCTGAAAGATGCAACTATTTATGTGAGTTTAGAGCCGTGTTCGCATTCAGGTAAAACACCTCCTTGCGCAAATTTAATTGTAGAAAAAGGAATTAAAAATGTTGTGATTGGAATCGTAGATTCTAATAGTAAAGTGAGTGGGGCAGGAGTAGCGTATTTAAAAAACAATGGATGCAAGGTTATAGTTGGTGTTCTTGAAACGGAATGTTATGAATTAAATAAGCGATTTTTTACGTTTCATGATAAAAAGCGACCATTTATAATTTTGAAGTGGGCTGAAACAAAAGATGGTTTCATTGATAAATTGAGAACTGAAACTGATGAAAATTCTCCTAATTGGATTTCTAATAAATATTCCCAACAGTATGTTCATAAAATGCGTGCTGAGGAAAATGCAATTTTAGTAGGAACCAACACTGCTTTAAATGACAACCCGACTTTAAATGTGAGAAGTTGGAGAGGTGAAAATCCCATAAGAATTGTTCTTGATAGAGCTGCAAAAATACCTTCAGATTATAATTTATTAGATGGAAGTGTAAAGACCATTGTTTTTACAGAAATAAAACATATTACAGATTCATACGAGAATGTGATTTTTGAAAGGATAAATTTTAGCGAAAATGTGCCTCAGCAAATTTGTGAAATGTTGTATAAATATGAAATTCAATCTGTAATTATTGAAGGAGGTGCTAAAACCTTAAAGAGTTTTATTGATTTAGGTCTATGGGATGAAGCTTTCGTTTTTGTTGGCGCTATTTTATTTAAAGATGGATTAAAAGCTCCAAGTCTAAAAAAAGTATCATTTGAAATTCAAAAAATTTCAAATGATACTTTAACTATTTATAAAAATTATTGATTGGTTGTATATAGTAATTGGTGTCTTATATTAAGTAGTTTTCAAATTTTAATTTTTTATCTGGTGATTGAGCTATGTCGAAATCTTATTGTTTGAAGTTCCAAAGTCAAAAACACGAATAATCCAACATACTAGATCATTCCATCTCAAACATTTCAACTTTTATTTCTCCATTCGATTTTTTATAGCCTCTAAACATTCCTGTTGAGTTAAAGTCCCAGTAAACATCACCATTTTTATCTAATAATATCATACCGCCTTCACCGCCCAATGGACCGATTTGATCAAATAATACAATATTTAATGCCTCGGCTGGTGTTTTATTGTTGTATTGAATTAAACTTGATACTTCCTTTGCGGCCACTGTTCTTATAAAATATTCACCAGTTCCAGTTGCAGAAATTCCACAGGTTAAATTGTTGGCGTAAGTTCCGCCGCCTATAATTGGTACATCACCAATTCTACCATATTTTTTATTTGTCATTCCTCCAGTTGAAGTTCCAGCCGCTATATTTCCATTTTTATCCATGGCTACAGCGCCAACAGTTCCAAATTTATGGTCGTCTATCAATTCGTTTTTTATTAAATAAGCAGTGTGATCCAATTGGGTTTTTTCTTTTCCTTGAATTTTTCTAAGCTGATTCATTCTTTTTTCAGTAAAAAAGTAAGTGCTATCAACCATTTCAATGCCGTGTTTTGCAGCCATTATTTCAGCGCCTTTTCCTGAAAGTAACACATGACTTGAACTATCCATTACGAGACGTGCAGCTAAAATGGGGTTTTTTATATGGTTTACACCAGCAACAGCGCCCGCATTTAATGTGTTGCCATCCATAATAGCAGCATCCATTTCTTGATTTCCATCACTGTTGTACACAGCGCCTTTCCCTGCATTAAATAATTCAGAGTTTTCCATTACATTGATAGCTGCTTGAATGGCGTCTAAAGAAATACCGCCATTTTCAAGTATTTTATAGCCGGCTTCTAAAGCTTCTTCTAATTTTAAGGTGTATGCTTCTTGTTGTTGTTCTGTGAAATATGCTCTTTTAATTCCGCCAGCACCGCCGTGTATTACAATAGCAAACGAATTTGGGGGTTTTACTGTAATTTCTTCTTTGGGTGGTGTTGGCTTGCAGGAAAATAAAATAATAGTTAAAGTGAATAGGGCAATAATTTTTTTCATGATTGCTAAATTTGTGATTCAAATATAATTCTTTTCAAATTGAATTTTAGAATTCGGTTTTAATATATTTGTGCATCCATATTTTTTATGACTTCAGAAAAAGACACTTATAAAACGATTGAACTTGCCGTAGGGGATGCGCTTTTCAAAGAGAAAGGAAGTAAGTTTATTGGCTATGTTTTTCCAATTGGTTCAGAAGATGATGTCAAAATTAAAATTAGCCAATTAAAGAAAAAACACCACGCTGCTAGGCATTGGTGTTATGCTTGGCAATTAGGGGTTGAAGATGTTTGTTACAGGGTAAATGACGATGGTGAGCCAAATAATTCAGCGGGAAATCCAATATATGGTCAAATTTTATCAAAAGACGTTACAAATATTTTAGTGGTTGTGGTTCGTTATTTTGGAGGAACAAAATTAGGTATTGGTGGATTGATTAGTGCTTATAAAACAACTGCAAAATTAATTTTGGATGAAGCTGATATTGTTGAGAAAACAATTGATGTGTTTTTTCGGTTAATTTTTGAATACCAAGACATGAACAAAGTAATGCGAATTATAAAAGAACAGCATATTAATTTAATTCAACAAAAAATGGAATTAAGCTGTGATTTTTTAATTTCAGTTCGAAAAAAAAATGCATCAAAAGTTGAACAGTTGATTTTAGATCTTAGATGTGTAAAAGTTAAAGAAATTGTTACATAATTTTATTAATAATTTTCATGATATAATCAGGTGTTCTTGTAGGTTTGTTAGTTTTCATATTTACGAACACCAAAACTGCGGTAGCAGTTGTTAACAATTCATCATTTTCATTGAAAATTTCGAACCCAAATTCAATTCGAGCAGAGGGTCTTTTTAATAAAGTTGTTTTTAATGTAAGAAAGTCGTCATATTTTGCAGGTTTTAAGTAATTTGTATTTAGACTAATTACAGGTAACATGATTCCATCTGCTTCCATTTTCTTATATGTAACCCCCAATTTCCTTAGCCATTCTGTACGGCCCATTTCAAAGTATGCCGCATAGTTTCCATGGTAAGCGTAACTCATTTGATCAGTTTCGCCATATCTTACTCTAAATTGTATTTTATCTGAAATCATTTTGTATATTTAGGACAGTCTATTTACGTAAAAAAAACTTAATAATCAATAGCTTTTTTATTTTTTTATACTAAAAATTATGCACATTTTTGTAGAGCCAAATGCGGACCAAGAATTACATAGCGTAATCAACTAATTTTTAACTTAATAAACTATTTGTCACATAATGACTAAAACTGCCTCATCAGTTTGGAAAGAATGCTTATCTTTTATCGAAGATAATATTAAACCCCAAGCGTACAAAACCTGGTTTGAACCAATTAAATCAATTAAATTATCCGGTGAAGCTTTAACAATTCAAGTCCCAAGTAAGTTTTTTTATGAATGGTTAGAAGAACATTACATCAAATTATTGCGTGTTGCTTTGGTAAAACAATT
>JADWMI010000013.1:11346-19183 GCA_015767395.1 Bacteroidota bacterium
CTTTAGATATTAACAAACGTGAGTTAAAAAATCCTTTTATTATACCTGGAATTCAAAAGGTTAAGATTGAGTCTCAATTAAATCCAAATTATAACTTTGCAAGCTTTGTTGAAGGAGATTCTAATAGGTTGGGACGTTCAGCAGGAATTGCAGTAGCAAATAAGCCTGGAGGAACTTCATTCAATCCTTTATTAATTTATGGTGGAGTAGGCTTAGGGAAAACACATATTGCGCATGCAATTGGTGTTGAAATAAAAGATAAATATCCAGACAAAACAGTATTGTATATTTCTTCTGAAAAATTCACACAGCAATACATAGATTCTGTAAAAGGAAATACTAGAAATGATTTTATTCATTTTTATCAAATGATTGATGTGTTGATTATTGATGATGTTCAGTTTTTATCAGGTAAAACAGGGACACAAGATGTTTTCTTCCATATTTTTAATCATTTACATCAAAATGGAAAACAGGTTATCTTAACTTCAGATAAAGCCCCTGTTGACATGCAAGATATTGAGCAACGTTTGCTTTCAAGATTTAAATGGGGATTGTCCGCAGAGCTTCAAGCTCCTGATTATGAAACCCGTGTTGCTATTTTAAGAAATAAATTATACCGTGATGGCGTTGAAATGCCTGATGAAATTGTTGAATATATTGCGAAACATATTAAATCTAATGTTAGAGAGTTAGAAGGGGTCTTAATTTCTATGATTGCACAAGCGTCATTCAATAGAAAAGAGTTTACACTTATGTTAACAAAACAAATTGTTGATAAATTTGTTAAGAATACCAAACGTGAAGTTTCAATTGATTATATCCAAAAAATAGTTTCTAATTATTTTGAAATTGATATTTCGACCTTACAATCAAAAACACGTAAGCGTCATATTGTTCAAGCACGTCAATTGGCTATGTTTTTTGCAAAGCGAATGACAAAAGCTAGTTTGGCAAGTATTGGATCTCAAATTGGAAAAAGAGATCACGCAACTGTACTTCATGCTTGTAAAACTGTTGATAATTTAACAGAAACAGACAAGCAATTTAAAAAGTATGTTGAAGATATTACCAAAAAACTTACTTTTTAAGGGTTATGACTAAAGTATTAATGGTTTGTTTAGGCAATATATGCCGTTCACCATTAGCTGAAGGGATCTTAAAGTCAAAAGTTTATTCACATAAAACTTTTGTGGATTCAGCTGGTACCGGTGGTTATCATATTGGTGGTGCACCTGATAAGAGGTCAATTGCAATAGCTAATAATTATGGAATTGATATTTCTGACCAAAAAGCAAGAATGTTTTCAGTAAAAGATTTTGATAATTTTGATTTGATTTATGTAATGGATCAATCAAATTATGACAATGTTGTTGCTTTGGCAAAAGATGATGCTGACAAAGCTAAAGTAAGCTTAATTTTAAACGAAGTTTTTCCTGGAGAAGATTTAGATGTTCCGGATCCATATTATGGAGGTGATTTTGGTTTTAAAAACGTTTATAAAATGCTAGACGAAGCTTGTGAATTGATTGCGAAAAAAATAAATTAATGGCTAAGGAAAAAGGAAAATTATATTTAATACCAACTACTTTAGGTGATAATGAGCCTTTAGAGGTTTTGCCTTATTCAGTAAGAACAGTAATTGAGGGTTTGTCTCACTTTATTGTTGAGAATGAGAAAACGGCCCGTGCATTTATAAAAAAAATTACACCTAAAAAACCACAACCTTCCTTAACTATCTTTAAGGTAGATAAATATGCTCAAGAAGTTGAGGTTAGAACCTATTTAGATGTTTGTGAGCAAGGTATATCAATTGGGTTGCTATCTGAAGCGGGTGTTCCGGCAATTGCGGATCCTGGCGCAGATATTGTAAAAATGGCTCATGAAAAAGGAATTCAAGTGGTTCCATTGGTTGGGCCTTCTTCTATAATATTAGCGATGATGGCATCTGGGTTTAATGGTCAAAATTTTGCTTTTAATGGTTATTTGCCAATTGATAATACAGAAAGAAGAGCTGCAATTAAAAATTTAGAAAGGTTGTCTAAAGATAAAAATCAATCTCAGATATTTATTGAAACGCCTTTTCGAAATGAAAAAATGTTGACTGAATTAAAAAGCGCATTAACGCCTTCAACAAAATTGTGCGTAGCTTGTGATATTACTTTACAGAACGAATATATTAAAACGTTAACGGCGAAAGATTGGAAACAAGAAAAACCAAATCTGCATAAAAGACCAACAATTTTTATAATTCATAAAGAATAAAAAAAGGATCAAATAAAATAATTATTTGATCCTTTTTTTATTTGTATCAACAAATAGTTGGCTATATTGTTATAATAGGTCTTTTAATGGCTTTGATAGAAGAAGTGTCATATCCAGAAAACTTCTTCATATAATGCTGAATAGAGCTTCCGTAAGCATCGCTAAATGTTTTTGACCCGTTGCTCCTTAAATATTTTTTAACGTTTCCAGCGCCCGATAAATGTGCAGCAGCAAGAATACCTGATTCCGTAATTTCTACACCATTAATTTTTTTACCTACACTTCTTTTTATATCTCTAATTAAAATCCATTTATTTAAAGAGCAAAGTGCTTTAAAGGCGTCTTCCTGCAATTCAGGATTTTGCAAGAAAGCTTCCGTGTCGTATATTCTAAATCGTTCTAATGTTGTTTTTCCAAATTGATACTTTCCTAAATAACCAAGTGTGTTTACGGCTTGATACTTACCTTGAGATTCTTTAAAAGCCAAAGCCTCTTTAAATCCTATAAAATTATTGCCAATAAAGGGGATCTGGAAATAATTTTGATTGCTTTCAGCTTCTGTAGGAACAGAGCTTATTGCTGTAGTATCGTATTTTTCGATGTTTACTCTAGTTTCAGTTGCGTATTCATTAAAACCTGAAATAAACAGGACTAATACAAGTAAACGAAATATTACTATTACTTTTTTCATAATTTATAGGTTTTAATTCCTATCAAATTTTAAGCGTGCAAAAGTAGACGTTATTTTTTAATAATCAGTAAAATTGTAATTTATTTAAATATTTTAAGAAATTGATTATCAAAATATTAAAATTTTAATGTCTAATTTTTTAAACTCTCAGGAAGGTTAAACATATTTTATCTATTAATTTGTTCCTACAACAAGAGAACTTTTTTGTAACTATTAATTTTAAATAGTCTATTAATAAATGATGTTTTAGAATTATAATGATTGTTGTGGGAACAAAATATTATAGCGTAAATGTATTGACTATTTCAATTCAAAATTTATAAAATAAATATTTGACCCTTTAAAATATGTAAATGGTTCAATATTGACAATGAATAGTAATATTTACAATTTAAATTATAACTTGCAGTTTATCAGTATTTTAATAGATATTGTTTGTAGGTGTTTTATCTATTTACCCCTTGTTTACTTAACCAATTCTGGTAAATTCTAGCATTTTTATTATGTTGCGAAAGGGTTTTAGCAAATTTATGTTTTCCAATGTCGGTTGTACTGGCGCACATATAGTAATAATTGTGTTTTTCTGGATTTAAAACGGCGTCGATGGAAGAGATATCGGGCATTGCAATTGGTCCTGGAGGTAAGCCTAAGTTTTTGTAAGTATTATATGGAGAATCTATATTCAAATCTTTAGTAAGTACTCGTTTTATAATCACATCATTACCTAACTGTTTTTTTAAGGCGAAAATTATTGTGGGATCTGCTTGTAAAGGCCATTTGTTATTTAATCTATTTAAATATAAACCTGCAACTGTTGGTCTTTCGGCTATGTTTGACGTTTCTTTTTGAACTATTGAAGCCAAAGTAATGACTTCAGTTTGAGATAATTTTAATTTCGCTGCTTTTTGAACTCTGTTTTCTGTCCAAAATCTAGCGTATTCCTTTAGCATTTTTTTTCTGAAACCATCAGCAGAGGTGTTCCAGTAAAATTCATAGGAATTTGGAATATACATTGCAATGCTGTTGTTTTTATTAAAACCTGTGTTTTTAATAAAATCTATATTGGTAAATATATTTAGAAGAGAAACAGAGTCAGCTTCAATTTGTTCAGAAATTCTACCAGCAAGTTTTTCAAAAGTATCTTGATTGTTAAATGATACTTTCACAGTTGTTTGTTTACCACTTCTTAATAAGTTCAGCAACTCATTATTGTTCATCCCCTTCTCAATATGGTATTTCCCTGGTTTTATTTTGTTTGGATAATTTTTTCTTTTGGCTACCCATACAAAAGGTTTAACTCTTTTTAAAAATGGACGAACCAAATTTTCAACATCTTTAAAATCACTGTTGGTTGGAATATATAAAAAACCTTCTTGGGTGGTATTTGCTTTGTAGATTTTGTTGTAAAAATTAAAACCTAATACACCTCCTACAATTATCAATAATACAAAAATTAGGAGAAAAAGTTTTTTAAGATTCATTTGAAGGTTTTATTAATTGATATAAGATTTCATCTTTATAAGTTGTATTTGAAAAAATCCAATCTTTTTTTTGGCCAGTTTTTTTGAAATTATATTTTTCAAAAAGTGCAATGCTTTCAATATTATCGGGAGTAATGTTTGCGAAAATTTGATGAACATTTAAATGTGAGAATGTGTACTCAATAAGTAATTCTAATGCTTCAGAGGCAAATCCTTTTCCTTGAAATTTAGGGATAATCAGTATGCCAACACCAACCCGACTGTGTTGTGGGTTGTATTCAAATAAATCAATCAAGCCAATAGCAGTATTGTCAATATTACAAATAACAAAACGATATTGTTTTGCTTCGTAAATATCTTGATGTGAATTTTCAATATATTTTTGTAAGATGTATTTTGAATAAGGTGTTTGTGTACTGCTAATTTCCCAGAATGTTTCATTGTTTTCTACAGAAAACAAAAAATCTAAATCCTCTGGCTCTAAAGCTCTAAGGCTGATATTTTTTCCTAGTAATATGGCCATTTAAATTGTTATTTTCCCTTCGAATACAAATTCAGCAGGACCTTTTAAAAATACATTTGTATATAAGTCTCCTTCATTGTCAAATGAAACCTCTAAATTTCCACCTAAAACTTCCAACATGATTTTATTGTTGTCCGTTTTTTTTGTTTTATGGGCTGCAATTGCAACCGCTGTTACTCCGGTGCCACAGGCCAATGTTTCATCTTCAACTCCTCGTTCATAGGTTCTTACTTTGAAAGTATTTTCAGAAACCTGTTCAGCAAAATTTACATTTGTTCCAGTTTCAAAATAAGGAGAACCGTATCTTATTTCGGCTCCAACTTCTTTTACATTTAAGTCTTTCAAATTGTCGCAAAAATGAATGTGATGCGGTGAGCCAGTATTTAAAAATGAATGTGAATTTGTAATTTCAATATGGTCTATATCAATCATTTTAAGACTTACAATTTTATTCTCAATAGTTGCAAAGTGTAAGCCATCAACAGCGTCAAAGGTGGTTTTATTTTCAATAACTTTTAATTGTTTAGCGAATGCTACTAGACACCTACCTCCATTACCACACATACTGCCTTCATTTCCATCAGCATTATAGTAAACCATTGTGAAATCTAGATCTTTAGATGGTTCTAATAAAATCAAACCATCAGCACCTATTCCAAAACGTCTGTCACATAATTTATTTATGAGGTTTACATTGTTTTTAGGAAAGGACAAGGTTCTATTATCTATCATAATAAAATCGTTTCCTGTGCCTTGATATTTATAAAAATGTAGTTCCATTGATGCAAATGTAATAAATTCAAAGTAGACTATAATGTTAAAAAATGATTGGGAATTGCAAAATGTTAAAATTGGTTAAATCAGCGTTAACAAACCGTTAAAGCATTTTTTTTAATATAATAAAACGCTAATTTTGAGTTATAATTTATAAAACATTGACGTATGAAAAAAATATTAAGTATCGTGTTGTTTTCTGCTTTAGGAGGGGTTTTAACTTTAGGTGGTTATAAATTATTTATCGAAAAACCTCAAGTAGTTATTGAAACCCCTGTGTCTCAACCTGCTGCAGTTCAAACAACTTTTACCAATACTGTTGTCGATGCAATGGAAAATACAGACTTTACCGTTGCAGCTGAAAAAACGCTTAATTCTGTAGTGCACGTTAAAAACACATCGTATAAAACAGTTAGAGATCCTTTTAAAGAATATTTTTATGGGCAAGGAAGTGGAAGTAGACAATATTCTCAAATTGGAACTGGAAGCGGTGTTATTATTTCTTCTGACGGTTATATTATTACAAACAATCATGTAGTTAAAGGCGCTTCAGAAATTGAAGTTACTTTAAACAATAAAAAGGTATTGAATGCAAGGTTAATAGGAACTGATTCAACAAACGATATTGCATTGTTAAAAGTTGAATCTGAAGAATTACCCTACATTCCATTTGGGAATTCTGATGGTGTTCGAGTTGGTGAATGGGTATTGGCTGTTGGAAATCCATATAATTTAACATCTACTGTAACGGCCGGGATTGTCAGTGCGAAGGCCAGAGATTTAACAGGAAATAACGGTGTAGATTCCTTTATTCAAACCGATGCAGCTGTGAATCCAGGAAATAGTGGTGGCGCTTTGGTGAATACCAGAGGTGAGTTGATTGGTATTAATACCGCTATTTCTTCACAAACTGGCTCTTTTGTCGGCTATTCATTTGCCGTACCTTCGAATATTGCAAAAAAAGTAATTGAAGATTTAATGGAGTTTGGGAATGTGCAAACTGCTATTTTAGGAGTTCGAGGAGGTGAATTGAATAGTAAAGTAGCTTCTAGTTTAGAGATAGAGAATACAGAAGGTTTTTATATCTCTGAGGTTACTAAAAACTCAGGAGCTAAAAAAGCGGGATTAGAAGCTAATGATATCATCATTAAATTAAATGAGGTGAAAATATCGACCTATGCGGATTTAACAGGTTTTTTAAGAACAAAAAGACCAAATGATAACATAGTAGTTACTTATTTAAGAGGAGGAGAAGAAATGAAAGCAAATGTAGTTTTAACTAAGAATGAAGTTAGTACTATTTCTAATTTGGGGTTAGCATTGAAAAATTTGGATGCTAAGGAGTTGAAAAAACTTGATATTACAAACGGGGTTGAAATTACAGATATTACCAATAAAGAATTGGCATATTATGGTGTTAAGGAAGGATTTGTAATCATAGCAATAAATAATGAAAAAGTTTATACCGTTGATGATGTTACCAATTTGATTACTAATAAATCAAAGGGAGAAGTTATAAGAATTGAAATGATAAATCTGGATGGTGAAATAGAGCGTTATATTTTTAGATAACATTCTAGGATTTGAATAAAAAAAAGGTCGTTTAAAAGAATTTTTAAACGACCTTTTGAATTATTGAGGTTTGTTATTAGGTAAAGATAATTTGTGTTCTATCTCCATCACACAATTCATAAAACTGTCCAATAGTAATGATATCTTCAACTTCTTCTGAAAGATCTTTCATTTCCAGTTTAAACATATCAACAGCTAATTTACAAGCATAAATTGCACCACCACCAGCTGTAATCATTTCTAAAAATTCATCAACAGGAGGCATATCTAATGCTTCCATTTGTTTACGCATCATCCCTGATACTGCAGATTCAACACCAGGTAAACCACCAAGCATAGTTGGAAATGGTATATTGCCTGGCATTCGCATTGCTGGGTTTCCAGTAGTTGCTGTATGTAATTTATTCATGGCTTTTTTGGTGATTCCGTCTAAGCCGAAAAATGTAAAAAATACATTGGTTTCAATACCTTCCATTACAGCACCATTTGCCATAACCAAAGTTGCATAAACATCTTCTAAACTTCCTTTAG
>JADWMI010000357.1 GCA_015767395.1 Bacteroidota bacterium
TTATACAGGTTTGGGTTTGGCTGAAATAAAATTACTTACTTGGAAAAATGTTATAAACGGAAAATTGGTCACAAACCGTGAAAAAACAAAACAAAAGGTTGAGATTAAACTAAAAGAAGGATTACTTAAATTAATTGGAGAGAAGCAATCTAGAACTACACCTATTTTTCAGTTATTTAATGATAATAATATTTCGTTATCTACAAATGCAATAAACAAGTGTATTAAAAATTGGGTTGAAAGAGCTAAAATTGAAAAACACATTACTTTTTATTGTGCTAGGCATACTTTCGCTACTCAATTATTGCAATATGGGGCTAATTTAAAGACCGTTGCAGATGCTATGGGGCATACTTCTACAAAAAGCACGATCAAATACTTAAATTATATTGACAACCTTAAAGATGATGCTATTGACAATTTACCAGATATAAAATTTTAAAAATGCAAGAAAAAGATTACCACTCAATTTATGAAAATTTTTTTAACCAATTTATTGATGAATACATTAATGAAATGGAAGGTATCTATAAGTCTTCACTAGAAGAAGGTGACGCTCAGCGTCTTGCTCACGATCGCTGCATTACAATTGTAAGTGAAAAACGAATTGGACTGAAAATTATAGATCACCCTTACTCCAAATTGCATTCAATATTTAGAAGGAGAAATAAATTAGTACAAGAAACTAATCCAAATAGATTGTATACAAAACATATAATTTCTGCTTGTGAAGAATGGAAAATAGAGTTTGATGAGGATGCTATTGAAAATTACACAAAAGAATTTGCAATTTTAGAAGCTTCTCAATTGCTGATTAATAGGTATGTACACTGGTCAATTCTTTATGAAATGATGTTTGATTTGAAAGATTTTACAGAATTTAAAATTATAAAAAATGTTAATTTTCCTGAAGAAAGTGAGATTTTTAAGGAATACCAAAAAAGTTTAAAACCTAGTTTAAATTTAAATGAGAATTTCAAAGTAATTGAACATTTTAAGAGCTGTATTGAAAATTTATGGTTACCAATGACTGGTAAATATATTAATGAAGATTTAACATCTTTTGAAGATTTTAAAAAAGTCTTTTTTGAAAATTGGAAATCTCATAATTCTAAAATTTATTTTTCTTGTAATCCTGAAGAAGCAAGTTATTTTCTTTTTAAATTGAAATTCGTTTTTAAAGTATTATCGTTTGCTTCAATTCACCGTTCTGGATTGTTTTATACAAGAGAAGGAAATCCTTTTAAACAGGATAATCTATCTAATCAAAAAAATAAAATTATTGAGGAAGAAAAACAAGAGATAAATGTTTTATTAGATGAAGTCGGTTTATTTTTAACCGACTAGTTACCGACTACCCCGCTTTCCTATTTTTGGCTAATCCCGTCCTTTGTACTGTTATCAATGTGATAACTGGATTAGCGCTATTCCATTTTTTAATTTTTAAAACTATTAAAGATGGAACAAACCATTTTAATGAAATTAGAAGAAATAAATAATAATTTATTTTTTCAAAAAACAGTCTTGTCATTTGACGAAGCATGTAAGTATTGCAGCATTTCAAAAAGCAAAATGTACAAACATACCTCTTCAAGTAATATACCATTTTATAAACCCGAAGGAAAGCTAATATTCTTTAAAAAAGAAGAGATTGACCAATGGTTATTAAGAAACCGTCAATCATCAATGGATGAATTGCAACGTGAAGCAACAAAATATTCATTAACTAAAAGAAGATAGGCTATGGATATGTTAACAAATGAAAACAAAGATTTAACAAATGATATTGTTGATCATCTAAATCGATTACAAGCTGACTTATTAAGATTGAAAATTCAGAATAATAGAAATTTCATTTTATCGAAGACAGTAGATGTTCTAATTGACAAAATTAACAACATAACTTTTTTAGTAAATGAAGAACCAAGGTTTGATCTGATGGTTGTATACAGAGAACTGGTTCGGAATGTCCGACTTGATAGTCGCTTAACAGGAGCTCAAATAAATTTAGATTGGTTTCCAGAAAAGGAGCCAAATAGAGTTTTGATTAAAGGAGTAATTAGTAAACAAAAATTAGACAGCTATGGATTACATTAGAATAGGAACAGAATACTTTAAAAAGGGGCAAGTGCCCCTTTTTAGTGGGGATTCAAGCAGCACACTTTTAAAGTGGAACAAAAGTGAAATAGTTACTGATTTTGGTAAGGAATATTTAAACCAAATTAAAAAATATGATGGGTTTTGTGTTATACCTTCTCATACTAATTACTTTGAAGAAGTTAAAGGTTTTTATAATAAGTATTATAAAGTTGAACACCGTTTTTTAATGGGTGATTTTCCAGAAACAATACAATTTTTAAAACATATTTTTGGAGAGCAATACACCTTAGGAATAGATTATTTAACCATCCTATGGCAAAAGCCAACGCAAATATTACCAATTTTATGTTTGGTGAGTGAAAAGAGAAAAACAGGAAAAACTACTTTTTTAAATTGGTTAAAGCTTATACTTCAAAGTAATATGACTATTAATAGCAATGAAGATTTCAGAAGTCGTTTTAATTCTGACTGGATTTCAAAATTGTTAATTGCAATTGAAGAAGTACGTCTTGATAAAAATGAGGATAGTGAACGTATTAAAAACTTGTCTACTTCTCAAAGCTATAAAACGGAATCAAAAGGGGTTGATAAAGTAGAAGGGTTCTTTTTTGGTAAGTTTATATTATGTTCAAACAATGAGGAAAACTTTATTAGAGTTGATAAAGATGAAATAAGGTATTGGGTGCGCAATGTTCCTCAATTATCTGATGAGGTTGAAAATCCTGATTTATTAAAAGATTTAGAAAAAGAACTTCCTTATTTTATGTATTATATTAATAACCGTAAAATTGAATCACCAAGAAAGACAAGGATGTGGTTTACAAAAGATCAAATTTATACAAGTGCGTTAGCAAAATTAGTCAAAGGAAATAAAACGT
>JADWMI010000358.1 GCA_015767395.1 Bacteroidota bacterium
TTATGTAGCGATGTAATTCCAGATGCATTAGATCTTGTTCAGAGACTTAAAGAACAAGAAGCACGTGGCGAATTATTATTTGCTAATTAAAAAATAAAAAAGCCGAAATTTTAATTTCGGCTTTTTTATGACTAATCACTAAATTTTATATTAGAATTTGTTTAACAATTAAATAAGAATATAGAATAAGTTAATTAATAACTTTACGACTTAACACAAAAATCAAATATGATTCGTTGGATAATATTTATTGCGATCTTTTTAATAATAGACTTTTATGCTTTTCAAGCTGTTAGAACAGCTTTTAAAAGCAGAGGCGTAAATCTTCTTTATATACTAGCTTCTTTTATCGTGTTAGGAAATTTTATTTACCAGCTTCAAACATCAGATAAAGGTTCAGGTATTAACACAAAAATTAACCTTGCTATTGGTCTGTTTATAACGCTCTACATTCCGAAAATTGTAATTATGATTATGATGTTTGGCGAAGATATTTTCAGACTACCGCAAGCATGTTATAAATATTTCACTGAAGGAAATGCAGCCGAAGGGAATTATTTACCTTCGAGAAGACAATTTATAAGTCAGATAGCTTTGGGTCTTGCTACCATCCCTTTTGCGTCTTTTTTATACGGTATGGTAAAAGGTAAGTACAATTTTAAAGTTTTAAAATATGTACTACATTTTGAAGATTTACCAGATGCATTCGATGGTTATACAATTACCCAAATAAGTGATATTCATTCGGGTAGTTTTGATAATAAAGAAAAGGTTGAATATGCTGTAGATTTAGTTAATGAGCAATCATCTAATGTTATTTTATTTACAGGAGATATGGTAAATAATAAAGCCGAAGAAATGATTCCGTGGAAAGATACCTTTAGAAGATTAAAAGCTGAAGATGGTGTTTTTTCAGTTCTCGGTAATCATGATTATGGTGATTATGTGCGTTGGGATTCGGATGAAGAAAAGGGACGAAATTTAGAAGACTTAAAAAATATTCAAAAAGAATTAGGATTCGATTTACTGCTTAACGAAAGTAGATTCCTAGAAAAAGACAATCAAAGAATTGCACTTATTGGTGTTGAAAATTGGGGAAAAGGATTTAAACAAAAAGGCGATTTACAAAAAGCATCTAGCGCTATAGAAAAAACCGATTTTAAAATTTTAATGAGTCATGACCCTTCACATTGGGAAGCACAAGTCATTGACGATGATTATCATTATCATTTAACATTAAGTGGTCATACACATGGCATGCAATTTGGAATCGAAATTCCCGGATGGATAAAATGGAGTCCTGTAAAATGGCGATATAAATATTGGGCAGGTATATATAAAGAAAAGGGGCAATATATAAATGTAAATCGTGGTTTGGGTTATTTAGCATTCCCTGGACGTGTTGGAATCTGGCCTGAAATTACGGTGATTGAGCTTAAAAAAGGTTCAAATAGTGCATAATTATATGGAAATGTTATATTTGTATAAGACAGTTGTCTAATAAACAAGAGCCTATGTCAAAATTCGGAGAACTTATAGATGTTGAAATTCCAGTTTTGTTAGATTTTTTTACAGAATGGAACGAGCAATCTACAGCAATGCATCCAATATTAAGAGATGTCGCTGCTGCACTTGGCAATAAAGCTAAAGTGATTAAAATTGATGTTGAAAAAAATCAAGAATTAGCAGATGCCTTAAGGGTTAAAGGCTTACCTACATTAATTATTTATAAAAATGGCGAAATGAAATGGCGTCAAAGCGGTGAGCAAGATGCCAATACGCTTATTGATCTTATTCAACAATACGTTTAAACTTCAATTACATTAAAAGAATATCCTTCTTTACTAAAGTGATCTAATACTTTAGGTAATGCATATTGCATATTATTTGAAGCTTTGAGACTATCATGAAAAACAATAATACTTCCATCTGTCGTATTAGAAATCACATTATTTAAACATGTTTCATTGGCGACAGTTTTGTCCCAATCAAAAGAAAGGACATTCCACATCACAATTTTATAACCTATTTTAATAAGTTTCTTTCCTTGTTTAGGAGTTATTTGTCCATAAGGAGGACGAAAAAAGGTGGAGTTAATTTGTTTTGAAGCTTTTTCAATATTTCTTAAATATTCTTTTGTTTTATGTTTCCAGCCTTTAATATGATTATAGGTGTGATTACCAATTGCATGGCCATTATTTATAATTCTATTTAAAATCTCTGGATGTTTTTCAGCGTTTTTACCAACACAGAAAAATGTGGCTTTAGCATTGTAGGTTTTTAAAATTTCTAGCACCCATTCTGTAATTTCTGGTGTAGGTCCATCGTCGAATGTGAGATATAAATTCTTGTTTACGGAAGGTATTTCCCACACATAGTTGGGAAACATTTTTTTAACTATAATAGGTGTTTTTACAGGTGTTAAGTTCATTAACTTACTCTATTATCAAACCACTATCTGTTTTTAAGTCTAGTTCTTCTCTTGGTGGTTCTTGAACCTCTGGTTCACTACCATAAAAGTGTTCGAATAATTTTAGATAGTTGTTAAATGTTTCCATTTCGGTTTTTGCGAAATCACTATCATATGCTAATAATACATCAACGAGACTCTTATAGCGTTCGATATCTGTAACAATTTCTTCTGCCATTTTATATTGGTTGTCAACGTTTAGATTACCATAATACGTTAACGATTCTTGATATTTTTTAGAAACGTCTATGAATAACTGTTGCGCTTTTTCTTTTGCATTAACTTCATAATACGCACTAACATAAGGTTCTAAAAGCGTATAATAATTAAAGAAATCTACAGGCATGTTGGTCATAGCAATGTCTGCAATTTCTTCAGCTTTTTCTAACTTGTCTTCGTTTATTAATTGCTGAATTAAACGTGCTAAATTACCTCTATAGGTTATAGAATTTCGACGTGTTTCGATATCATGATATATATCTGGACTTCCACTATTTCCCCAATC
>JADWMI010000359.1 GCA_015767395.1 Bacteroidota bacterium
AAATTAAAGAGGAGGCTGATGAGCTAATTCCAAAAGGGGCCTTTAAAAAAGTAATTCCAGAAATGGAAGCTTTTGATGCTTGGCCGCTATACAAAGACTTCTTTCAAATTAAAATGGAACGCGGAAGTACAGAGTATAACGAGCTCATAGGTAAGTTCTGGAAAGAGGTTTTAGTGCTTGTAGAAAAACTGGGTAGTTATATTGAAGAAAATGATATTTCGCTGTTGTATCTGATCAATGTCTGCTCTAACCCTGGTAATGTGTCATTAGCCTTGGCTACCGTTTTAATTTCAGAATATTTAGGAATTCCAGTTATCAATAACAATCATGATTTTTATTGGGAAGGTGGTAATAGAGCTGTTGAAATAAAGAAAAAGGGCTTAAAAAAAGGGCCTAGAGATTTCTTTTTTCACAATGCACATGTAGGTGAGTTTTTCTCAATTATAGAAATGATTTATCCTTGGGAAAGTCGCTCTTGGATGCATGTGAATATCAATAAAATTCAGCAAAGTCATCTTATTGATAAAAATGGTATTAATCCTGCTAATGTTGCATTATTAGGAACTGCAGTCGATACAAAAACGCACCAAATGAGTAAACGCGATATTATAAAAGCGTTTATGCAAGTATCTTCAATTTTTGCAAATAAAAAGGAAACCATAACAGTACATACTGTAGCGCATCATACCGATAGTAAACGCTCTTTAGAGCCCATATTATTGGGGTACAAAACCATTAAAAACTTTGATTTTGTAAATAATAACATTGTTTTTTTACAGCCAACTAGGGTCGTTAGTAGAAAGTCTATTGAGCTTAATTTTAAGCTTGTAAAACGCCTGTTCTCTTATGATTCATTTGCCGAAAAATTTAAAACAAATCCACAATTAAAATTGTCCTTAATTGTAACCGGGCCAATACCTCATGGGCAACAAGATTATTATCATGAATTGAAAACGGATTTTGAAAATTTCTTAGACCAGCTTCCAAAAGAATTCAAATCAAGAGTGTTATTAGGATTTTTATTTAGTGAGTTTGATAAAAACGAATTCAAGAAAAAATTTAAAAAACCATTGGATATTGAGCAGTTATACGATGTTGCGTCGTTAATACTGTTACCAAGTCAAACAGAAGGCAGAGGCTTGCCAATTATTGAAGCAGCAGCATGTGGAACGCCTATATTTTGTAGGCAGTATGAGCCAAGGGAAGTATATGATGAGGTAATTGGTCGTCATTTAGATGCATCATTACGCTTAAATGTTTTAGAATTTAAAGGCTCTAAAATACCCAAGGGATTGGCAGAAAAAATATGTGACCATGTGTTTTATCCTCAAAACAGAATGGTAGATGTAACACATAACAGAAGTGTAATTAACAAGCGCTATAGCATAGAAGCATTGCAAAAAAACATGCAATATATTCTGGAGAGATTGCATTTACAGTTGCGGGATATTTCTAACGAAGTGAAACCTCAGGTGACAAATTTATTGAAGCAATATAGTGATATGGTGAATTTTGAGAATGACGATCTTAAGGTAATTCTTAATAAAGAAACCAGACATTATTTACCTGGATATGGACGATTGTCATTTATGATTTATTTAAAATCGTTGATAGATCCTAGCTTTTTTAGGGTTGAAGAACAACTAATTAAAGGTAAAGTAATGAGTTATGCCAGAATGATGGAAAATGATATTCCGGATTTAGTAAATACTAATTTAGAATTGATACATAAATACTACAACGTCATTGATGATATTTTTAAATACGTAGATGGTACATTAGAGATAAGACACGACCATGCGTTGGCATACAGATACAGAAATAAAAAATCATATGCTTATCAAGCTTTTACTTACCAAGAAGTAACTGGATTGGTAAACATGATTTATAATGATATTTTTAAACCAAAACATTTTACAGATTTAACTTTGGCACCTCAATTTTTTGCTGACTGGGAATTGGCATTGTTTCAACTTACAAATAGTAATTTCTTAGGAATTGATGATCGGAAAATATTAACCGAAAAGTTAAAAAATAATGTTCCTAAAGGATATTTCCCTGGGCGTTATATCAAACATGAGTTAGAATATTTTGTTTTACAACCCATTCGGTCGCAGCTTAAACTAACCATTGAAGAGGAACTCACCGAAGAAGTTCTTAAAAACGGTGGACAGGTATTAGAAAAGGTATATATATTTATTCATGAGCCAAGAATAACAAAATGGTTTTCAAATGCCAATATTAAAGAGTATTTGGAGAGTGGTATAGAACCTGAATTAGGCTTGCTTTATAAAACGGGTGTGGTACAAATAATTGAAACCAAACAATGGTCTGAAGGAGTTCATTTTCCACAGATGGGTGCAAAAGCAATTCAAATTTTAAGAGAAATAAAAGAGTCAGACGGATTTATTATTACAAACGGAGAGTATGCAGCAATGATGACCGATACTATAGAGATTGATCATTTCCATATAGGGAAAGTATTGTATTCTATGACAGCAAAAATCATGGGTATTCCTAAAGGTAGTGGTTTTATTCAATTTGTTCCTTCAGGAGTAAGGACTACTTTGGCATATCCTACACCAATTCAAACAGCAAAAGATTTTGAAATAGCACTAAAGGGCGATTTATTTAAGACTCTTAAATCCAATATTGGCGAAAAAGAATTATTGGCTATTATTTCTAAAGATGCCATAGAAAATGGAACACCAATTAACAAACTCTTAGAGAACTTAAACAGCAAATTAAAAGGTGCTAAAAATAATGAAATTGTGAGATCTTCATTTGCAGGAGGTGTATATGAAGATGGATTACCATGGGGAGGTGTTTTAGCAGAAATTGATACCAAACAACATAAGTGGAATTTTGCGGCTCATAATGCTAATAATAAACCAAAAAATGTACCTGGACTTATTAATGAATATAAAAAGAAAAGTAAGAATCCAAATAAAATAGAATTGGCTTGGAAT
>JADWMI010000360.1 GCA_015767395.1 Bacteroidota bacterium
TAGCTTTTTATAACATCAAGCATAGTGTCTAATTTAAGCATTGGCTCGCCTCCAGTAAAATATATTTGATTTACCCCTTTTTTTTGAAGAACAGCTACCATTTCTTTTATTTTTTGAATGGTTAACACGTCTTTTTTATTCAAAACATCCCATTCAAAACAATGCTCACATTGCAAGATGCATTTTTTTGTTATAGCAAGAAAAACATTGTTAAATCTATTTACAGTTTTATCTAATTGGCTAAATTTATTCATTTCAGACAATATGAAAGATTTAAATGCTTTTCCATTCCAACCAGGAACATAGGGACCCATATAATATTTTCCATTTGCTTTCACCATTTTTTTTATTACATTTCCCTTGGTAGCTCTTCTCAAATTTATAATGTGAAATAAAAATTTTATACCAATTATAGGGTTTCTATAATTTGAAATAGCAATCCAGAGAACTGTTATTCGTAGTTTTAAGATAATTAGTTTGACCTTCCATCCATAAATAATTTGCTGTGCCTGGATAGTTGCATTTTTATCATAAGAAAACTTAGAGGTAATTTCATTCAACTGGTTTTTATTTAAACCTTTGCTAAATGTATTGCCAAAAAAAGAAGTAGTAGTATTCATTATTTTGAAACAATTAAATCTAACATATTGGGTCTAGCTATAAAACTGAAATACTCTTCTTTTGAAAATTGAGTAAAGGCACCTTTCTCTTTGAATGATTTAAGCGCTACAAAATTTGGAATACCTTTGTAATCTCTAATATATTCATAATAACCACGATTTTTAAGAAATAACGTTTTTTCAAAATCTTTTTGGACTGATTTTGTTGCATCAAAATAAATTGTTGCAACATTTCCAATTTTAGGTTGAATAAAATATGAATTGTCGGCTGTGAGTAATAAACTTTTTACATTATTCAAGTTTTCATCATAAGCGCTGGTTGGTTGAATAATTGAAATTTCTACAGGTGAATTTTCTGAAAAATCCATCGCAGCATAATCTATTTCCCAAAACATAAATCCACACTCCAATTTAATGGAAATTTTATCTGTATTTAATTTTTCAAAATTGAGTGGGATTACCAAATTTCTTTTTTCTAGTGGCCCTACAACATTTATGTATTGAACAAAATCCCAGCCATTAGCTGATTTAATATAAACGCTAAGCGGTATGCCTTGATCAATCATCCATTGCATTGATTCAACTGCTGGAACTTTATTTTGATCCTTTTGAAATGTATTAAAATAAGATCCAAACTTTTCATTAAACTTACCGTAAATGTAATCGAGCCAATATGAATTTTTTAAAGTCAATACCAATTTACTCGATTTTATATTTTCGGGTTTTTCAAATTCTAAAATTAAGTTACTTAAATTATCATTATTTAATTCATTCTCATTAAACATATATGGAATATGATCTTTATTCAAAATAGGATTAAGGGATTTCTTACTATTATTAGCAATCATGTTTATTGGCGAAACAGGTTTTGTTATGGTATGTATTTTTCCATAAGTATCCATTAAAACGTCTTGCTCTTTAGGGTGTGTTACTTCAATTAAACTTAAAAGGTTTGTATATTGTATTTCTTTCAGCTCATTTGAGACCCTTATAGAATAGAAGCCATTCTTTTCTTTGAGGTTTCTAAGTAATAAATAATCATCACGTTCTAAATTTTTTCTAATCGCCCCAGGATACAATTCTCCCTCAAACACATAACTTTTACCATCAAATACATAAACAAAAGGACAGGAACTTTTTGTTGCTGCCACGATAGCTGATACTACAACTAGAGCACCTACTGTGGTTAAAGTTACCATTGCCACAGTGCGTCCAATGGCCTTGTCATAAACTTTAATGCTATCAATATTTGAAAATGGCAAAGAAATTTCTGATTGCCCAGTCAAGTCAAGTTTTGTATTTGTGTAAAAATGAACTTCACTTGCGGGTTGTCCTTTGTCTACATTATACTTGTTCACTCTTTTATTACGCCGAGGTTCATAGTAGGTGTGACGTGCGTTTATATCTTTAGTTCTAGCTGTTAATTCATTTTTATCAGCATTTATAATGATTGAAGATAAATGCTTTTCTGTGTCACCTGAATGTAAAATCACATATCTATTTTCAGTATTGTATTTTTCAATTTCTGCTGAAATTGATATTTCAGTTTCATCTACTTTTTTAACTTTATAATAGGAACAGCCAATCATAAATAGTGCAATAAACAAAATAGTGATTTTTGAACCAGACAGTCTTTGAAGTGGTGAAGAAATTTTAAAAATTGAAATAGAAGTTTTCATTGCTTTTAGTTTGAAATTAATAACGAAAAAACATTAAAAAAGTATCCAAAGCACAAAATGATAATTATCATATTATGTTGAAAATAAGATATTTACACCTAAATTTACGTAAAATATTTTATTATAACAAAATATTTTTTTTAATAATAAAAGTGGGCTCTTTCGCATCTGTAAAAGTCATAAACAAAACAACTCTCTTTCCTTAAAAAAAGATATTCAAAGCTCATTTTTTTTCCAAAGTTATCATGTCAAAAGCTGTGGAGTTACTCTGTTTATTCGGACATTATTTTAAGACTGTTTTACAATTTTAAATATGCGGTATAGGTCTTAGAAAATTTGTCCCACTTTTTTGTTGCAAGTTCAGCTTATTAATCTTTTATATCATTAGCTTCTTAAAAAATGAATTAGTCTAAAACTTTATGCTTGTTTTTAGCAGCTACGACAGCGTAGAATATTGTCTATAAAAGTGAGGTTGGTTATAATTAAATGTAAATAACCCCCAAAGGAAGCCCAATAGGGATTATTTACTAAATTTTAATTTCCTTAAAAGTTAGATAAATTTTCCATGATCATCTGTTTTTACTCTTTTTTTCTCATCTCCTTTTTCTAAAAACAGCTTATACATTTTTTTAGCTCCCTTAGTTCTACCATAAGTTACCAAGTAAATAT
>JADWMI010000014.1:0-4436 GCA_015767395.1 Bacteroidota bacterium
TAATCCTTTTGTTTTCTGGAAACTATTTAATTGCACAAAACAAACTGCAATTGAAAGAAATTGTTTCAAAAGCAGAGAACAAACTACGTGGAAAAAGTTCTGTGGCTACAATGAAAATTACAACAGTGCGTCCAAAATACACACGTGAAATGCAACTAAAAAGCTGGACGCAAAACGATGATTTTTCGTTAATGTACATTGCATCACCTGCTCGTGATAAAGGAACGGTGTATTTAAAACGTGATAAAGAAATTTGGTATTATTTGCCTTCTATTGAGCGAAATATAAAAATGCCGCCTTCCATGATGAATCAAAGTTGGATGGGAACAGATTTAAGTAACGATGATTTGGTAAAAAAAACGTCGATGGAAAAAGATTTTGACCACGAATTAATCGCTTCTGAAGAAATTGATGGTATAGATTGCTATCATATTTCACTAATTCCACACGATGATGCTGAAGTAATTTGGGGTAAAATTGAAATGTGGGTAGATAAAGAGCATTTCAACATTTTAAAGCAAGAATCTTTTGATGAAGATTTGGAATTGGTAAATACTATTTCGGCTTCAAATGTGAAGGAAATGGGTGGTGAAATTATTCCTTCAAAAATGGTATTTTATCCTGCCGATAAACCTAAACAAAAAACTATTATGGAATACATTACCATTCAGTTTAATGTAAAAATTCCAGATTATTATTTTACCACTCAATTTATGACTAAAGTAAAATAACACGATGCAATTAAAATTTATAACCATAGCTTGGCGGAACATTTGGCGAAATAAAAGACGTGCTTTTATCACCTCGTTTTCAATTGTTGTTTCGTTGTTTTTTGTGCTTTTTATGCGTCAAATGCAATTGTGGACCTACGATTTTAACCTTAAAAATACCGTTTCTGGTTATGTTGGCTACATTCAAATTACGGATTCAACCTATGTAGATGAAAAGATTTTAGATAATACATTGGAAGAAAGCCAGCTTCCAATGGAGATAATAAATTCTGTAGAAGGAATTTCAGGAACCTATCCTCGAATGCAATCGGGTGCGTTGGTTTCAACGGGCGTGAAATCTAAGTTTGCCGGTGTGATGGGAATTCAACCCGGGATTGATAATACATCGTTAAAACTTCATAAAAAATTAAAAGAAGGAAAATTATTGGAGAGCGATGATAATGCTGTAATGATTACCGAAAAAATGGCGAAATACTACCAAGTAAAAGTGGGAGATTCGTTGGTAATGATTGGGCAAGGTTATCAAGGTTATTCAGCTGCTGGAATTTATCCAATTAAAGGAATTATTAAATTTAGTGCTGGCGATATGGCAAATATGGTGTTTATGACATTGCCTGAAAGTCAGCGATTTTTTTCTGCACCAAACCGTTTTACGCATTTTTTAATCAATCTTGAAGACAGCAAAAAAATAGATGCCGTTGCGAAAGAATTGACTCAAAAATTAGACAATTCAAATTTAGAAATTCGAACTTGGGAAGAAGTATTACCTGGTTTAAAACAAGGTTTAGAGCTCGATTCAAATTCTGGATTACTAATTTGTGGCGTGTTGTATATGATTGTTGGTTTCGGAATTTTTGGAACTATTGTAATGTTATACAACGAACGTATTTTTGAATTTGGAGTACTTTCAGCAATTGGAATGAGCAAAAAAAGTTTGCTTTTTACCACGTTAGCAGAAATACTTTTACTAACCATTGTTGGTGTAATTATAGGAAATTTGGTATCGCTTCCACTACTCTATCATTTAAATTTAAATCCAATAGAACTCACAGGCGAATCGGCAAAAGGGATGATAGATCAAGGTTTTGAACCTTTTGTTGGAACTGGGATTTATTGGGATGTTTTTGTTATGAATTCCTTAGCAATATTGGTAATAAGCGCCGTTACAAGTTTGTATTTGGTTGCTAAAATTGTAAAGTTAAATCCGTTAAACGCAATGAAACAACATTAATATGAAAACGTTATTTATAATAGCATGGCGAAATTGTTGGCGTAATAAACTACGTTCATTAATTGTTATTTCGGCCATATTTTTAGGGATTTGGAGTTCTATTTTTTTAATGGGATTTTCAAAAGGGTTTGTAAATCAGCGCGTTGATAAAATGGTGCAATTGCAAATTGGCGATATTCAAATTCATTCAAAAACCTTTGATTTTGACAATGATATTTCAAATACAATTCAAAATAAAGAAGCACTTTTAATCAATTTAAATGCAAATACTTCTGTTGAGATTTATTCCGAACGTTTTATTTCTGAAGCTTCAGCAGTTACAGCCCACGGACAAAACGGAATTAAAATTATTGGTGTAAATCCTGAAAACGAAACGAAAGTTTTAGGCTTGTCTACACGAATGAGTGAAGGTACTTTTTTAGATTCAAAATTGGCGTATCCAATTGTAGTTGGTGAAAAATTGGCCGAAGAATTGCATTTAAAATTGAATTCAAAAGTACAGTTAAATTTTACAAATCCTAATACTTCTCAAATTTCAAAAACCTTTAAAGTCTGCGGAATTTACAATATTGGTGACGATGTTTTTGAAGGTTATAATGTGTTTGTGCCGCTTTCAAAAATTGAAAAATTAACTGGAGAACATTTAATTCACGAAATTGTAATTAAAACTTCTGAAGACCCAAATAGTACTGCAATAGCATTGCAGGCTCAAAATCCTTCACACCAAATTCAAAGTTGGGGCAAACGAAATCCTGAAATCGCATATATGATTGAAATGATGGATACGACACTATTTATTTTAATGTCTATCATTGTTTTTGCCTTGTTATTTGGGATTATCAACACTTTAACCATGTCTATTTTAGAGCGAAAACGTGAAATAGGCGTAATGTTGGCAATTGGGATGAACAAGTACAGGATTCGTGGAATGATCATGTTTGAATCTTTAATTTATGGCTTAATTGGCGCTCCTGTTGGTGTTTTTCTTGGCTATCTAACAATGATGTATTACGGCAATTACGGCTTTGATTTATCGGCTTTTGGCGAAGGAATGAAAGCCTTTGGTTACGACCCGATTTTATACCTTTCATTAGAAAACAAATACTATGTCATTTACACTATTTACATATTGGTTGCCACTTTTATTGGCGGATTGTACCCAAGTAGAATTGCAACAAGATTAAACCCTATTGAAGCTATTAGAGCTATTTAAAATTGAAATTATGAAGACAGTTATTGAAACAATAAATTTGAATAAATCTTTTGGTAAAGGCGATATTAAAGTGCACGCACTTAACAATGTAAGTATAAAAATTACCGAAGGAGAATTTACAGCTTTGGTTGGTCCGTCTGGTTCTGGAAAAACTACTTTATTGAATATGATTGGTGGTTTAGATGAAGCTGATTCAGGGCAAATTATTCTGAACAATCAAGATATTTCTTTGTTGAAGAAAAAAGAAATGACTTCTTTTCGTCAAAAAAACATTGGTTTTGTTTTTCAGGCGTATAATTTAATTCCGGTGCTTTCAGCGTATGAAAATGCTGAGTTTGTAATGTTATTACAAGGAATTTCAAAAAGTGAACGAAAAGAGCGTGTTTTTAAATTGTTGCAAGAAGTTGGTTTAGAAGGAAAAGAAAATAACAAACCAGGCGAGCTTTCGGGTGGTCAGCAACAACGTGTGGCGGTTGTTAGAGCTTTGGCAGCGCAACCTGCGTATATTTTAGCTGATGAACCAACTGCAAATTTAGATAGTAAATCTACCACCGATTTGTTGGATTTGATGTACAAATTAAATCAGGAAGAAAATATGACATTTGTTTTTGCAACACACGATCAGCGTGTAATTGACAGAGCAAAACGTGTAATTTACATTGATGATGGAAAAATTGTAAAAGATGAAATTCGTTAAAAATTACTGTTTTCTATTATTTTTTTTCTTCGGAAGCTTTCTAAGTTTTTCGCAAGAAGAAACGATAGATTTTGCTGAAATTCCTTTTGAAAAATTTAGTTTTAACGGCTATGTAAAATTTATGGAAACCATTGCTTTTGCTGAAAACAATAAAGTATTGGTAGATAACTTATTTCATAACAGATTGAATTTTGCGTTTTACACACCAAAAGGCTCAACAGTGGTGGCGCAATTTAGAAATCGTGTTTTCTTTGGTGAATCTGTGAAATCAATTCCAAATTATGGCGAATATGTAAATGACTATGATGGCGTTTTACCGTTGGAATGGCTTTGGGTTGATAATGAAAATGTGGTTGCAAACACCATAGTTGACCGTTTGTATTACGATTATTCTTCTGAAAAATTTCAACTTAGAATTGGTCGTCAGCGTATAAACTGGGGAATTAACACTACTTGGAATCCGAATGATATTTTTAACAGTTACAATATTTACGATTTTGATTATGAAGAACGCGAAGGAGCTGATGCCATAAGTGCCACTTTTTTTCCAAATCATTTTTCTTC
>JADWMI010000014.1:4536-16385 GCA_015767395.1 Bacteroidota bacterium
AACGCGAAGGAGCTGATGCCATAAGTGCCACTTTTTTTCCAAATCATTTTTCTTCGTTTGATGTGGCTTATAAATTCACAGGAAATTGGGATGATGATGTTTTTGCTGTAAAATATAAATTCAATAAATGGAATTACGATTTTCAGTTTTTAGGCGGGAAATTTGAAGACAATATTACACTAGGAATAGGTTGGGCTGGAAGTTTAGGTTTAATTGGTTTTAAAGGTGAAGCAACTTATTTTGATTCGTATAAAACTTCAAAAGAAAATAACGTAAGTACTTCAACCAGTTTAGATTATGCTTTTACCAATGGATTTTATTTACTAGGAACCTATTTATTTAATTCAACCGGAACTAACGATTTATTAGATCCAAATTTACCTGTTTTCAACAATCCGAATGCCGCTTATTTAATGCCTGCAAAACACAATATGATGTTTCAGGGAAGTTACCCAATAAGTCCAATTTTCAACGCTTCATTGGGTGCAATTTATAGTTATGGAATTAATAATTTCACTATAATTCCTACATTAAATTACGGTTTGTACACCAATTTAGATTTCGATTTAATTGGTCAGTTTTTTTGGCAAGAATCACCAAATGAAAGTTTTTCAAATATTGGAAATGCTGTTTACTGGCGCTTGAAATACAGTTTTTAAAAATAATCTATTCTTCTGGTGGTCTTCCATGAATTTTTTCGAAATCTTCATCAAAATTATTCAATAAATAAAACCTTAGTTTCTGTCTGTAATCTTGATTAAGCCAATCGATAAAACTATTGGTACTTTTGCAAATACACCTAATATATTGATTAATTCTATATTCAATATCATCACTCAACAAAGCTGATAAAGCCAATGCATCATAAACATCTTCACTGTTTTCAATACATATTTTAGCGTGCTGTTCAATAGAACGTACCAATACTTTCTTTGAAGACTCTCCTCCTTGAATAGCAGTAACATATGATTCCTTGACATTAAAAAACACATCTTCTGATTTCGAAAATTTAGCTCTAATCTCAAAAGGCATTTCATACCTAAAACTACTTTCTAAATCCTCATCATTTAATATGTTATCAATATAATAATTAGGTGATTTAAATATTTTTTGCCAATTTAAATTAGATCCCCACATACCAAATCTGTGAAAATTATTTCCTAAATCAATAATGTTAAAAGTTGTTTTATTTTTCAAAATACGTGAACCACGTCCAATCATTTGGTAATAAAGTGTTAAGGACCTTGTTGCTCTATTCAATACTATGGTGTCAACAGTTGGTTCATCAAAACCTGTGGTTAAAATACTTACCGAACTTAAAATTGCATTGGGTGTTTCTTTAAACCATTTTAGAATTTGTTCACGTTCACTTTTAGAGGCTGTATTGTCTAAATGTTCTACTGGATATCCTGCAGCCTTAAAAGTGTGATATACATTAATTGAAGTGCTTATTCCATTATTGAAAATCAGTGTCTTTTTATTTTTTGAACGCTCTTCATAAGCTTCCACTAATTTATTCAACATATTTCCACTGGTATACAAATCATCAGAAGATTTCACTGTATAATCTCCATTTGCGCCCACCACTAATGAAGTTAGCCCAACATTGTAAGAATATGTAATTGGATTGGATAAAAAGTTGTTTTTTATTAATGTCTCTATTGTTTCTCCAACAATTAATTCTTCATAATTGTCAGTCATAGGTAACTGAACATTAGAGCTTAAAGGTGTCGCTGTAACGCCTAAGAAAAACGATTTACTAAAGAATTTAAATATTTTTGTGAATGAATTGTAATGCGCTTCATCAATAATTACCAAACCAATATCGGAAATATCAAGTTTGTTATCATTTAACCGATTGTTCAAAGTTTCAACCATTGCAACATAGCAACTATAAACTTGATGATCATCTAAATTTGCTTTGCTATCAATAACTTTATTTACGACCCCAAATTCAGAAAGCATATTTGATGTTTGTTTACACAACTCAATTCTGTGTGTTAACACCAACACCTTTTTTTTATGATGCTTCAAATATTGACGGACTATTTCCGAGAAAATAACCGTTTTACCACCTCCCGTAGGTAATTGATATAACAAATGGTAATCTTCAGGAGCTTCTTCAAACCTTTTAAAAATTTTACTAATAGCCTCTTTTTGATAACTATATAGATCTTTACCGGTTTTTCTATCTTCTATTTCAGTCTTGGATAAATGCACATTTCAATTTTAAAAACTTGTAAAAATACAGTCTTAAAAGGGTAATTGCACTATTTTCCTTGAAAAAAATATAAAAAATTTATTTTCAACTTAAAATATTGGTTCTAAATCAAGGCCTTTTTTACTTTTTAAAGCGAGAATATAGCGTTAATTTTTTCTTTGAATTAATAAAATAAACACCTGTTAATAATACCACTGCAGCAACTATGGACTGAGTGGTAATTTGCTCATTTAAAATATACCATCCTAGCAGCATGGCTATGATAGGATTAACATAAGTTGATGTTGCTACTTTTTCTGGAGAAACGACACGTAATAGATAATTAAACGAAGTAAAAGCAACAATACTTCCAAATAAAATAAGCAAAATCATTGATATTTGCACTGGCTGACTCCATTCCGTAGGATATGTCCACGTTTCACCAAAAATTAAACTAGCAATTAACAACATACTCCCTCCCGTTATCATTTGATAACCAGTATTGATAAAAAAGTTTGAAGGAAAATCTGCTTTTGCAACAAACAAACTACCATAAGCCCAACTTAACATACAAGCAAAAATCATGACCATGCCAAGTGCAGTTCCCTCTTGACCAATCAATTCTTTTTGACTTACCAATAAATAAATTCCTACAATACCTAAAAGTACACCAATCATTGACATTGGTTGAATTTTTTTACCTTCTAAAAACCGCATCATTATTAGAATTACCAATGGTTGAGCAGAAATTTCGAGCGCAGCAAAACCACTATCTACATATTTCAATGCCCAAACCACACCTCCATTTCCAAAGGTTAAAAATAAAAACCCAACAACTGTACAGTTTTTTAATTGGCTCTTGGTAATTGATATATTAAGTCCTATCATTTTTGCAATAATAAAAATCAAAACACCAGCCACCAAAAACCTTATTGAGGCTAACATTAGTGGTGGTAATTCTGTTACTGCGATTTTATTTAACAAATAGGTAGACCCCCAAATAACATATATAGAAAAAAAGGCTAAAATAATTAGTACAATGTTGTTTGGTTTACTCATATAAGTTTACACTATTTATTAATAAAAATAATAATTTGTAAATGTAAACTTTTAATTTTGAGTTCCAGATCCCGGCATTAACTCCAACCCTTGATTGATCCCTTTTTCAATTGCTGGCACCCCTCGATCCATCCAAACAGGTTTATCAGAACCTTTTAAATAGTAATCGAAGAATTGAGACATTCTTAAATTAAAATCTTTTCGATTTTGATATTTTAATGGCCAATGTGGCTCCCCATTATAATTTAAAAACCAAGATGGTTTCCCCAACCTTCTCAGCGCAGTAAAAAATTCAATCCCCTGATACCAAGGCACATGTCCATCAGCATCATTGTGCATAACCAATAAAGGTGTGTTAATTTTATCGATATTAAAAATAGGTGAATTTTCAATATATCTTGACGGGTATTCCCAAGGCGTTCCTCCTATTCTACTTTGGGTATGTTCGTATTGAAACTGACGGCTTAGACCTGAAGCCCAACGAATTCCACCAAAGGCACTAATCATATTTGGAACTGGCGCACCTGATTCGGCTGCCTTAAAAATATCAGTTCTCGTAACTAAATAAGCAATTTGATAAGCGCCCCAACTATGGCCCTGAACACCTATGTTCTCCTTGTCAATAAATCCTTTTTCTATCAATGATGTGACTCCTGGAATAACACAATTATAAGCACTTTCTCCTGGGTAACCAATGCGGTAATGCACATCTGGATTAAAGATTACATAGCCTCTACTGGTATAATAACTGTAATTTATAGAAGAACGACCGTAAGCTGGTGTTCTGTGACTAAACAACCTATCTGAACTTTTTTCATAAAAATTGACTAATAATGGATATTTTTTAGATGGATCAAAATTTTCTGGCTTGATAAGCATTCCTGTTAATTCAACACCATCCAAAGAGGTCCAATTAATCAATTCATTTGTTCCCCAATTATACGCAATCTGTTGAGGGTTCGCATTGCTAATAACAGTTTGTTTTTTAAAACTTAAATTCGAATATCTGATATTAGGGAATTCTGTAAATGATTCCCGAGTAAAAATAACATTGTCGCTATCTTTTGCTTTAATGGGTCTTGAATATTTGAAAGGGCCTTCCAACAATTGTTTTCCTTGTGAATTTTTAAAATTAAATTGGTAATATCCAGCATGCATATTGTTTTCATTAAAAGTAGCAAACAAGTTGTTTTTATCTGTTGCTATAAATTCCTCGTCTGCATCAAGTTTTACATATCTATAAACAATTTTATTTTCACGTCCATTTGTTAATTTTTTTCCAGTACCCGTTTCAGGATTAAACGCCCAAATATCGTATCGATCGTAAATTAAAATAGCCATATCATTTTTAGTCCAGCCAGCAGCACCATATGCTCTCGGATAATTTGGATAATCGTTTAATTCATTATAAAACACTTTTCCTTGTGTAAAATTGGTTAATTTTTTTGAAGTTATTGAATAGGTAAACCAAGTACTGTCTATAGAATTATATCCATAAGCATATTTAGCCTCTGGACTCAATCTAACCCTACCTATAATATGATTCAAAATAGTATTGGTTTCGCCTGTTTCGGTATTTACGATCGCATAATCTCTTGCCGTTTGACCTGTCCACATACTTTCTAAATCGTATGGTAATGACGTATTAACAAGGGTATAAGCTGCATTCCCTTTATTCCCTATCTCTGCTTGAGGAAAATTAGTTGTTGCCAATTGCACTAATTTGTTGTTGTTTAAATGAATAACTGTTTCATAAGATTTTTTTAAATTGTTTTTTACTTGCATTTCTTGAACAGTATACAATTTAGGCTCATCATAAGTCCAAACTTCAACATTTACAATTTCTTCCTCTAATAATGTAGTGTCTTTTAAAATTGGTGGTTTGGCCAATCCAAAATACATTTTCGATTCATCTTTTGAAAAAGTTATTTTACCGTCAGCTGAGACCAAATAATCTTTAGGAGTTAAAAGATTGTCCAATTGTTTTTTAGCCTGTTTTTTTCCATCAGACCAAACGTACAATTCATAAGGTCTTACTTGAATTTTTGTTGTGTCTTTATCAACTATAAAAGCCAGGTTTTTTCCTGAATCACTAAAGCTTAATTGCGCATATTTCGCTTTTTCACTTTTATAAATATAATTTGTCGTATTCATTTCTAAATCAACTATATAAACCCCTTCATTTAAAGTAGAATCTATTCCTGAAGTAATGTATGCCAATCGCTTTCCTTCTTTTGAAAAAGTATAATCTTTAACATACTTAATGGTATCTTGAATTCCCGTATTTATGTTTCTAATAACTAAATGATAGCCATTGTCTTTCCCTACCTTTCTTATTTTTTTAGTTGATTTCGACTGAAGACTATCTGCTTCTTTTCCTTCACTTTTTTGCTTCTTATCAGTCTTCGTTTCTTCCAACATATATGCTATATAGCCTTCCCATTTTTCGGGAATTTTATAAGATTTTACATTGGCTATCTTAACCAGTGTTTTTTTATTTATATTGTAAATACCAAGGGAATCTGTTGGAAGCTTATCCTTTTTTATTTTTTTTCGTTTAAGCGCTCTAATATCTTTTTTTAAAGGTTTAATAGTGAATATTGCATAATTAGATTTAAAAGTAAACGTACCTTTTTCACTACGCGGATATTCAAAGATTGAATTGGCCTTGGTGTCTTTAATTTTTAAATACTGATCTTGTTCCCCTTTTTCTAAGGAATACAGTATATAATTTCCATCTGAAGAAATAGCTTTGTTTTCAATCGTGTTCCAAATTTCGAAATCTTGAAGTTCCAGAACCTTTTTTTGAGAAAAAGTAGTTGTTATTGTCAATAAAATGAATAGAAACGTGATTTTGGTTTTCATGATAGGAAGTTTTATTTAATAAAATATAAATATAACCAATAGGAACATTTTTCAACTTATTATATTAAAATAATTGAAAGCTTCTTTTTCAAAAATTAAAAGAAGTGGAATACTTAAATTCCTTTCTATCCATATATTTTTATGTTAATTTTTTTTAATCCCCAGCGTGTTCAGCTTATTCAAAAGAAATCATCATGTTAACTTAAATGGTATTAATAATATGATATTTTATAAAAAAACATGTAATATTCTTTAAATTTTAGTTTATTTGTAGCATAAATTATTTTATGAAATACTACTTGTTATTACTGCTAGGTTTTACATTTATGAATGTAAATGCTCAAAACTCCATTGACATTGTAAAATTATCCTATTCAAATACACCTTTAAATAAATTTGAAAACAGTCAAGAAAAAACAAATGTCGCCCAATATGCCATGGAACTTAATTTCCCTGTAGTATTAAATGAAAAACACACTTTGCTTACGGGGGTTTTTGGAAATAGAACCCGTCTGAAATTTGATGATAATATTTCTGATTATTTAAATGTGAATACCATTGGTTTAAAGCTAGGATTAAATAGTATTTATTCAGATAAATGGTCAGGAACCTATATTTTATTACCAAAGTTATCCTCCGATTTAGCCAATGTTTCTGGAGAGGATTTTCAAATAGGTATTGTTGGTCTGGCTAATTATAAAAAAAGAGAGAACCTGAAATATAAATTTGGGTTTTATTTTAATACAGAAACTTATGGTTCTTCATTTGTTCCTTTATTCGGCTTGTATTATTTGAGTCCAAATAATAAATTGGAAACAAATTTAACCCTTCCAATATTGGCCGATGTGAATTATATGTTATCAAAAATTATTTCTGTTGGAATGAATTTTGACGGTCTTGGATCTAGCTATAATTTGAATGATGTAATTTACACGCCAACCGGAGAGTATCTTTCAATTAAGTCGAATGAATTGTTTGGATATTTTAGATTTAAAATTGGTGAGTCGTTTAATGTAAAAACGAAAATAGGTTATTCGTTTTATAGAACTACAGAAATATATAGTGATGATGATCTTATAAGCCTTGCTATTGCATCAATAAATTTCGGAGACGATAGAGCTCCTTTGAATGACAATTTTAAAGATGGACCTATTTTTAAGCTTGAACTTTTATACACCTTACATTTTAAATAAAATTCATTTTATTATTAAATAAATTTAAGTCCATCTTTACAATAATATCACTATTTTAGTTTGATAATTTAAACAAATTAAAATGAATATTATTAAAGTCGCCTCCTTACTTATTGTAACACTTTTAATTGTCCCAGTTATCAGTTATTTTTTTGGTACTCCTTTGGGTGAAATGGAAAGGTTAGCGCTAAAAAGTGTTATGTATGTGGCTTTTGGTGTTATCGCATATTGTTTTATTATAGGAGAACTTACCGATAATAAAAGTCAGGTAGATAAGCTGTGGAGCCTTATTCCAATTGTTTATGTTTGGATGATTGCCGACTTTGGTAATTATTCACCTCGTTTAATTTTAATGACTGTTTTAGTCGCTATTTGGGGAATTAGACTTACTTATAACTTTTCAAGAACAGGCGCTTTTTCAATCAAATTTTGGGAAGGTGAAGAAGATTATCGTTGGCAAGTGTTAAGAGAAAAACCAGAATTTCAAGCGAGATGGAAATGGACACTCTTTAATCTGTTTTTTATCTCAGGATATCAAAACATTTTAATTTTGTTATTTTCATTACCAGCCTTGGTCGTTTTGCAATTTAACAATACGCCACTAGGTTTGTTAGATTATATTGCGGCTGCATTGATGTTGTTTTTTATTGTATATGAAACCATCGCTGATGAGCAACATTATAAATTTCAAAGTAAAAAACATGCTTTGATAAAAGCACAGGAAACTTTAACTGGAGATTATAAAAAAGGATTTTTAGACAAAGGTTTGTGGGCTTATTCTCGCCACCCTAATTATTGGGCTGAGCAAAGTATATGGGTTGCTTTTTACTTATTTAGTGTCGCTGCTTCCGGACAATGGATCAATTGGAGTATTGCTGGTTGCCTATTACTATTGGTCTTATTTCAAGGAAGTTCTGATTTTAGTGAAGAAATTAGCGCTGGAAAATATCCAGATTATAAAGATTACCAGAAAAGAGTCTCACGATTTATTCCTTTGAAAACAAAGAAATAGCATTTTGTATTTATAAAATCTAAAAAAGCCTTTAACATTTTTTGAAATGCTAAAGGCTTTTTTATTGAAAATATTTTAAATTCTACAATTCAATTTTTTTATCGGTTTGAGCGATATATTTTCCAACAATAGTAGCCGTTAAAATAACTAGATAAAACTGCCCTAATAAACCTGTTAATATAGCCGCTTTTTGAGATGCTACTGTTATTGGTGTTATTTCACCATAACCTATTGAAAGCATTGTAATATAGCTGTAATACAAAAGTGAATCGCTTCCCTTTATTGTTGAATCATCTAAATTTATCCCTGAAAAAGATCCTGGATGCAACATTTCTATGGTTAGGAATATAAAAAAACACACCAAGCCTAAACAAATATAACCTGACATTAAACCAATTATAACGTTTTTACTAACAATTTTGGCGTTCCAAACCTGCTTGATCAATTCTCCAATTACAATAACATAAAATACAAAATAAATAGCCAAACGAATAAACTCATAGGAATCTTGTTTTCCATTTGTTATATGAATTCTATATAAAAGGTAGCATAATATAACCAGAATAAACAAAAACAATCTTTTAAGTTTTTTTGTTTTTGAAAGCATCACAATACCAGACAAAATATTTACAATAAAAAAAACAGGATCTATTATTGTATGAAAAATTTGTGAAGGAAAAAAAACACCTCCAAATAAAATAGTTGTTAAACTAATAAAAAACAATTCAAACCGATAAGGAAATAATTTTTCAAGCATTTTAGAAAATAAAAATATTACTTATCATTCTTTTTTTGTGCTCTCTCTAACTTTCTTTGAGCCTTCGCTTTTTCTTTTCTAGCTTTTTCCTGCTCAGGAGTTAAATAATAATCTACTATTTGCCCTTGATAAATTAAAGCATCTTTATCTATGGTATTTACATCAACTTCTCTTTCATCTGCCACCTGCTCTGCATATTTATCAATTTCTTCAGGTGTAATCCATCCACCACCAAGTGATTGATATAAATTAACATAAGAAATTAATAAATCTTGATAATTTCTTGAATATTGTAATTCAGCTTCAAATTCTTGTCGTTGATTTTCAATAACTTCTAAGTAACTAGTAACCCCTTGATAATACCGCTCATAGGAAAGTTTACTCGCATTCCCAGCGGCATCTAACATCAGTCTATAAGCAGCCAATTCATCTTTATAAGTTAAAATATCACTCAATGCATTGTTTACATCTCCAAAAGCTAACAGTACATTTTTCTCATAATTCAATAAGTATTGTTTTGCTCTTTCCCTTTCCACATCAACACGTCTTGCATTTTTACCCCATTCAAATAGCGGACTTATCAAGTTTGCTCCAGCGCTCCATCCCAAACCATTCGATATTAAATTAGACATATCAGAACTACCTACTCCCAATAATCCAGTTAAACTGATGGATGGAAATCGCATAGCGGTAGCAACTCCAATCATAGCATTTTGTTGAACATACAACTGTTCACTTTGTAATAAATCAGGTCTTCTTTGTAATAAAACTGAAGGAATTCCAGAAGGGATTTCTTCTGGTAAAGGATATACATCATAAGAAGTATTCACTTTTATTTGTTCAGGATTTTTACCCAGTAAAACACTTAAATTATTTTCAATATATATAATTTGACGTTTGTAAACAGGCACTGCCGCCTGCGCAATTGCTTTTTGAATTTGCGCTTGATTTACATCAATAATATTTGTGTACCCAATATCAAATCTATTTTGAATAATTTTTAATGCATTGCTTCTAATTTCTAAAGTATTCTCAGAAACTTCTAAAGAAGTTTTATAATTAATTAATTGAAAATAATTTCTAGCAATTTCACTTATTAAACCGACTTCAACTGCTCTTTTCCCATAAAAAGAGCCTAACATTGAAGCTTTTGCAGCTTCATTACTTCTTCTGTATTTCCCCCAAAAATCAATTTCCCAATTGAATGTTGCCGAAGCCCCAAAAGAATTATAGGTGTTGTTTGATACATTTGCACCGTTAAAATTAGAACCTCCCGCACCAGCCTGAACGCCAATTTTAGGTCCATAATCAGCTTTCGTAAAGCCTAAATTAGCTCTTGACTCTTCCACCCTGCTTGCTGCTATCAAAACATCTTTATTATCGCGCAAAGCAGTAGCAATGAGCGTATCTAAAATAGGGTCTTGAAAAAGTTCCCACCATTTTAAATTAATAATGCTATCTATTGGATTTTTTTCATAATTGAATATTTCAGGACTTGCAAGTTCTGGTTTTTTGTAATTTGGTCCTACTTTACATGAGGCAACGCTTATAATTACTAAGAAAATGCCTAAATATGTAATAAATTTCTGTTTCATTATTCTACTGTTTTAGCAATTTCTAATTCAAGTTCTTTTTGCGCATCTCGTTTTTTCTCATACCCTCCAATTTTACCAATAAAAATAAATAACATTGGATATAGGAAGACACCTAAAAAGGTTGCCATTGACATTCCTCCAAGTAACGCCATTCCCATTACTTTTCTGGCTTCAGCACCTGAACCAGATGCTATAACTAATGGAAAAACACCTAAAATAAATGAAAAGGCTGTCATTAATATAGGTCTAAATCTTGAACGAGCAGCCTTTATAGCTGCATCAAATAAACTCAATCCGCCTTTAAATTCATCGTTGGCAAATTCCACAATTAATATCGCATTTTTGGCTGCCATACCAATTAGCATCACAAAGGAGACTTGTGCAAAAATGTTGTTTTCGAAAGTAGGACTAATTAATCTACCCACCCACAATGCAAACAAAGCACCAAAAATAGCAAATGGCGTCCCTAATAAAATAGCAAATGGTAAAGACCAACTTTCATATTGGGCTGCCAATATTAAGAAAACAAAAACCAAGGAAAATGTTAGAATAGTTGTTAAAGATCCTGAAGCTTTTTCTTCTTGAAAAGACATTGCATTCCATGAATAGCCCATTTCAGTCGGCAATACTTCAGCGGCCACTTCTTTTAAAGCCTGCCGTGCTTGGTCTGAAGTAAATCCTTCAGCAGGTGCTCCTGTGACTTCAACAGATCTATATAAATTAAATCTGGTTGTATAATCTGGGCCAGAAATAGGTCTAATAGTTGCCAGTGTTGACAGAGGAACCATTTCATCTTGATTATTCTTAATAAAAAAGTTATTAATTTGAGATGGATCTACACGATATTCTGGTTCTGCTTGAATGTATGTTTTATACAATCTACCAAAACGTGTAAAATCATTCACATATGCCCCCCCCATAAAAGCGCCAACGGTAGTGTATAAATCGCTCAATCGCACTCCTAACTTTAATGCTTTTTCTTTATCTATATCCATAAAACGCTGAGGAACTGTTGCCTGAAAAGTGGTTGCTGCTCGTCCAATTTCAGGGCGTTCATTCGCAGCTTTTAAAAACTTCATGGTGTTTTCAGCCAAATATTGAGGTGTATTACCAACATTGTCTTGCAACATCATACTGAACCCTGATCCATTTCCTAAGCCTGGAATTG
>JADWMI010000014.1:16485-17662 GCA_015767395.1 Bacteroidota bacterium
ACATTGTCTTGCAACATCATACTGAACCCTGATCCATTTCCTAAGCCTGGAATTGCCGGAGGCCCAAAGGCAAATGCTTGGGCATCTTTTATCTGCATGGCTAGCTTTCTATTTACAATATTTATAACATCTTGTGCAGTAATATCACGTTCTGCCCAATCTTTTATACCAACAAATAGAAACCCAGTATTTGAAGTCATTGCTCCTGATAAAATACTATAACCAGTTGCTGTTGTAATGTACTCAACCTCAGGTATTTCCATTAATAATTTTTCAATTTCTTTAGTAACAACATCCGATCTTTGTATGGAAGCTGCATTTGGTAATTGTACATTCACAAAGAAATATCCCATATCTTCTTCAGGAATAAAACCAGCAGGAACCATACTTCCAAAAATACCTGCACCAACAGACATTATAACAATAAAAACAATTCCTCTTTTAATCTTCCTTGAGACAATATTGGTATAACTCATATAGGAGTCTGTGGATTTATCCATTACCTTATTAAATTTCCCAAAGAACCATCCAAGTGGGCCTTTATACGGTTTTGGTTCTTTCAACAATAATGAACACAAAGCAGGACTTAATGTTAAGGCATTTACTGAGGAAACCAAAACAGAAACAACAATTGTAATGGCAAACTGCTGATATAGTAAACCGGTGATACCTGCCATTCCTGCAACAGGAATAAACACAGCTACAAGCACCAAAGTAGTTGCAATAACTGGAGCTGTTACTTTTCGCATGGCATCAAGTGTAGCTTCTTTTGCGGTCATTCCTTTGGCTATATTTACCTGAACCGCTTCTACCACCACAATGGCATCATCAACCACAATTCCAATAGCTAAAACCAATCCCAAAAGTGACAGTACGTTAATTGTAAATCCTAGTCCAGGAAAGAAAATAAAAGCACCTATTAAAGATACAGGGATGGCCAATGTTGGTATTAACGTTGCTCTCCAATCTTGAATAAAAATGAAAACAACCAAAACAACCAATATTAAAGCAATAATTAACGTTACAACTATATCTTTAATTCCAGCCTCTATTGCTTTAGTAGTGTCTAGAGAAACATCATATTTAATACTTTCAGGAAAACTTTCAGCCAGCACAGTCATTTCTTCCTTAATTTTTTGAGCCAACTCAAGACCATTAGAACCAGGAGCCTGGTATA
>JADWMI010000014.1:17762-19120 GCA_015767395.1 Bacteroidota bacterium
GACTTTTCTGTAGTTACCCCTAGCTTAGTTACAGAAGCAGGTAATTTTGCAGAGGCGGCTGATACTTTGTTTTGTGTTAAAACGGTATTCATATCGGGGTCAGTACCTACATCAAATGACACTTGTATGTTCATACTACCATCATTTGCGTTGGTAGATTTCATGTAAATCATGTTATCCACACCATTAATTTGTTGTTCTAACGGTGTTGCTACAGATTCCTCAACATTTATGGCGTTTGCACCAGTATAATTTGCTCTTACTTGAACAATAGGAGGCGTTAAATTTGGATACTGCTCTATGGGTAATCCAATCAATGACACCATACCGACAATAACAATTACAATAGCAATTACAATGGCTACAATTGGTCGATGGACAAAAAAGTTTCCTTTATTTTCAGACATATTTTTAGCTTATTGAGTTTTAATTTGACTTTCAAAAGTTGTTACTACTGGTATAACAACCATTCCCGAACGTACTTTTTGCAAACCTTCTAAAACAATATGATCTCCTGTTTTTAAGCCCTCTTTAACAATAAAGTAATCATTATACTTGTCGCCAATTTGTATTCTTCTAGATTCAATTTTATTTTCAGTATTCACTACAAAAACTGAATATTCACCTTGTAATTCAGTGACAACTCTTTGTGGAATTAACAAAGCACCATCTTCATCTTTCGATTTAATTTTAACTCTTGCATATTGACCTGGTTTTAAAATTAAGTCAGGGTTTGGAAATGAAGCTTGAATTAAAATGGCTCCTGTTGACGCATCAATTTCTCTATTTATAAAATCAACTTTACCATTATGCGGATGTATTGTTCCATCAGTAAGCACTAACTCAATTTCAACTTTATCAACGCGTTCTTCAATTTCTCCTCCATATTTTTTTTGATATTCTTTGGCTAAGGTTAAATAATTAGTTTCATTTATAAAAAACTGAACCCTAACATTCTCAACCTTTGAAATTGTATTTAATATTACAACATTTGGACTTCTACCTACAAAATCACCTACTCGTGCCTCCGTTTTACCAACAAATCCTGAAATGGGTGCTTTAATTTGTGTATAACTTAAGTTAATTTCTGCCATTTTTAATGAAGCCTCCTCTGCCTTACGACCTGCTAAAGAAGCATCTCTATCTGCTTTAGCAAAATCAAGATCACTCTTACTAACAGCGTCCATCTCAGCAAGCGGCTTTACTCTGGCCAAATAACTCTCTGAATTTAAATAGCGTGTTTGAGCAGCTGCGACTTTGCTTTTTTGCCCAGCAATAGCAGCGTTAAAAGGCTCTGGATCTATTGTATAAAGTAAATCACCTTTTCTTACACGTGTACCTTCTGTAAAATGAATACC
>JADWMI010000361.1 GCA_015767395.1 Bacteroidota bacterium
ATATTGATCCAGTGACGCTATGTACTGCACTGTATGAACATCAAATTACCGTTGTGGGATTTGGCTCTTTTAATGATGATACTTTTGTTAGATTGGTGACCATTAATGCAAATAATACGAAAAAAAATATATTAAATTTCTTTAAAGTTCTTGAAGAATTTGCCGAGAAGAAATTAAAACTTCTTTGCATATAAGATTGGGGTGAAAAGCATAGAAACAACTCAGTGCGTAAGGTCAATAATTTTTTATTTAAATGGTTCGCTGAAGCGTATGGTTACTCTATCGTTTTTACATAACTCTTTGAAATTACGCAGCCTTATTTCAGGACGGGTCAGAGTTTAATAAATGATTTAATTAACGCTCAATAAACTGCGAATAATGTTTATAGCGTTCAAAAATTTGGATCACATAATTATAAGGTTCACTACCACGAACATAACCATATTTTATAATAGGGTCCTGGTAATTTTTTGGTTGACTTAATTCTAAAATCATATTCTCAACATTATCGTCCCAAATATTTTCATTTAACCCCCGCTTTTTAGCCAAGTTTTGAGCATCTTTTACATGATATAATCCGCAATTATAAGAGGCCAGTGTAAATTTAGTTCGTTGAACTGAATCTGTTATTTTTTCGAAACTATTCCACAATTGTTTCAAATATTTTGTGCCCCCGTTTATACTTTGTTCTGGGTCTGCTCTATTGGTTACCCCTAGTTCTTTAGCTGTTTTTGGCATTAATTGCATTAGTCCAGACGCACTTGCCCATGAACTAACTCTTGGATCAAATTTTGACTCTTGATAAATTTGAGAAGCTACAAGTCGCCAATCCCAATTTAAGGGCGTTGCGTATTTTTTTATTAAATTATCATAGGGACTTATTTGCTGTTTATTTAAACTATAAAAATTACTTTTTATTCGTCTTCTAAAGTTTTTTTTGTTTTTAAAATACTTGTTATAAATAACATTAAAATCTATTTTTCTTTTTATCTGTTTTAACCAATTATTGGTAGCAACTAGTAATTCTTTTGAATCGTGTCTTGTTGCCCATGCAATGCGTTGAGAAAAACTAACAGGCACATTTACATCTAAAACGGGGTAATAAGTTGCCATAATACTTGCTATATTATGGTTTGAAATGGTATACTTTATTTCTCCATCTGCAACTTTTTCTATTATTACATCTGTAGACATCTCTCCGGAAAGTATATTAACATGTATTATTCCTCCTAACTCGTCAGATAAATTATATATTCTTTCTTTATACGACGTTTTATCTCTAACAGAGATTGTATCTCCTAATAAATCTATGGGCTCATGAACCAATTCTTTTTTTAACTTGCTCCAATGCATGGTTCGCCAATTATCAGGTTTTTTTTGCACCAAAACCTGTTTAGTTAAATATAAATGATTCGTAAAAGAAACTTCATCCTTTCTATTGTTTGTAATGGCTAAACCATGAGCTACAATATCACCTTCTCCATTATTTAATTTTTCAAAAAGCTCATTTACATTATTAACTACTATTATTTCTAAAGCCACATCTAAATACTCGGCAAATCGTTCTAGTAATTCAAATTCATATCCCATTGGGCGGCCTTTATATAGAAAATAAGATGTCCCACTATATACTGTTAAAGCTCTTAATTTGCCAGATTTTTTAATTTCCTCTAAATCCCATGTTTCGGCAATTTCTGTTACTTCATTAATTTCTGTTATTTCACCTTTGTTTATTAAATCTTTTTCACAACTAAAAAACAGAAGCAAAACAGGGCAAAGTAGTATAATGACTATATTTAAACCAACTTTCTTTATCATAAAATTTATTGATAAACTCTGATATAATCAACTACCATACTACTTTCTTCAAAAGCCGGATCTATTTCTGGCTCTATAGCTATATTCAGTAACAAATACTGATCTGTATTAAATGGCCATGTAGTTGCATCTATTTTAGATGGCTTATAAGTATAGTGCTGAACACCATCAACACTAAAAATCATTTTATCTTCATACCATTCAATACTATAAGTATGAAATTGGGTAGAGACATTTTCTAAAAATTTACCGCCAAGATTCTCTACATCATCTCCAGCACTAGAAGCAGTATGTACAGCACTTTGAATAAAGTTTTGTCTTTTCCCCCAATGCTCTAAAATATCAATTTCACCACAAACTGGCCAATGAGTAGTACCAAAGCCTTGTTTTTGCCAATATGCTCCAGGTTCATTTATGTTTTTATTTAGCATCCAAATGGCTGGCCAAGTACCCAATCCAACAGGTAATTTCGCCCTTATTTCTACCCGCCCGTAAGTAAATGCAAATTTTGAATTTAATCTAGCAGATGTATATGCCTTAATTTCTCCCTGATCATTAAATATTTCTTTCTTAGCAACTATATTTAAAAAACCATCTTTTACATATGAATTTTCTATGCGATTCGTATAATGATTTATTAAACCACCATACCAATCGCCTCCTGCTGGTAATTGTGTTTGATGAAACCATCTTTTTGAATTTATGGCTCCATTTTCAGTAAACTCATCAGACCAAACTAATTTATCAAATTTTGTGTTTGACGTGCTTTTTGATTTTCCACAATTAATTGTTAAAAACGAAACAAAAAGCAATAATATTAATGGGTAAAGACGCATATTTAGATGTAATAGAAATTATAATCGAAATATACTGTTTATTTAATACTAAAAAAACAAAATAGCTATTAAGTGTGGCGATTTGTACATTACTTGAAATTTATTTACTATCACGTTATATTTAGTTCTTTGGCGTCTAACAAATGTAATTATAAAAGTATGATTTGAATCTTGATTTACGAAGCTAATGAGATAAACGATTTACACCTTGCACTTTTAGGTTTTAACCATTGTTTTTCCTTTAACATTCTTACTATTTCTATTCCCGAAAGGGTTCCCTTTGCTGGTTCAAATTCCTAAAATCCCAACCTT
>JADWMI010000362.1 GCA_015767395.1 Bacteroidota bacterium
CGTTTAGATAATCGTTTTAAAGTTTCAGACAAAACAAATAGTATTCTTAAGATTACGCTACAATGAAAAAATATTTAGCTCCATTTTTTATCACTTTATTTTGTGCATTTAGCTTAAATGCCCAGATATTCGATCCTGTTGAGTGGTCGTCTTCAGTTGAAAAAATTTCAGAAACAGAATATAATCTCGTTTTTACTGCAAAAATAGATCCGCATTGGCATGTGTATTCACAGGTAGTAGGAGGTATCGATGGTCCTTTACCAACAGAGTTTACATTTAATAATAAGGAGGGGAACTATGAACTTGTTGGCAAGACTGAAGAACCAAATGTAAAAGCTATTTACGATGATGTTTTTAAAATGGATATCAAGTTTTTTGAGGATGAAGCAGTTTTTACACAAAAGATAAAATTACTCAAAACAGATATTACAGAAATTTCATCAGAGGTGTTTTTTATGGTTTGTGACGATGAGCGATGTTTAGCCCCAAGTGTACATGAGTTTGTGACATCTTTATCTGGAGAGAAAGTTAATAAACAAACGTTTACAACTCTAGATGAAAAAAGCAAACAACTATCAGAAGAATTAAATCTAAATATAAAAGGGAAAGAAAAGTACCAACAAGAAGACGTTAAAAAAAAGTCTAATATTGGTATTTTTATTTTAGGATTTCTTGGCGGGCTTATAGCATTGTTAACACCATGTGTGTTTCCTATGATTCCGTTAACGGTTTCATTTTTCACTAAAGGGGCAGAAAGTGCGAAAAAAGGATTGGTAAATGCCATGTTATATGGATTCTTTATTTTGGTGATTTATGTATTGTTAAGTCTTCCTTTTCATTTTTTAGATTCTTTAAATCCAGAAATATTAAATACCATTTCAACCAATGTATGGTTAAATGTTTTCTTCTTTGCCATATTAGCTTTCTTTGCCTTTTCCTTTTTTGGATTTTATGAAATTACTTTACCATCATCTTGGGGGAATAAAATGGATTCTGCATCTTCGAAAATTGGAGGAGCAATCGGAATCTTTTTAATGGCGTTGACATTGGCTATTGTATCGTTTTCGTGTACAGGACCAATTTTAGGATCTTTGCTTGCAGGATCTTTAACAAGTGATGGAGGAGCCATGCAACTCACAATGGGAATGTCTGGTTTTGGTTTGGCATTAGCCTTACCTTTTACCTTATTCGCCATGTTTCCAAAATGGTTAAACTCATTGCCAAAATCTGGTGGTTGGTTAAATACAGTAAAAGTTGTTTTAGGGTTTTTGGAATTAGCAATGGCATTTAAATTCTTGTCGAATGCAGATTTAGTTGAGCATTGGGGGATTTTAAAACGTGAAGTTTTTATAGGCATTTGGATTGTTATTTTTATAGGATTGGCATTATACATATTTGGGAAAATTAAATTCCCACATGATGGACCATTAAAAAAGCTATCATTTTCACGAATTTCATTTGGTGTATTAGTAATTGCATTTGTGATTTATTTATTACCAGGCGTATTAAAAAATCCAACATGGAATTTAAACGCATTAAGTGGTTTTCCACCGCCGCAACCATATAGTATTTATGAAAAAGAATCCGAATGCCCTTTAGGTTTAAATTGCTATAAAGATTTAGACGAAGGTATCGCTGCTGCACAGTTGGAAAATAAACCGATTATGTTAGATTTCACGGGTTGGGCTTGTGTTAATTGTCGAAAAATGGAAGAACAAGTTTGGAGTCAAGACAAGATATATAATCTGTTAAATGAAGAATTTATAATAATTTCTTTATATGTTGATGATAGAAAGGAACTTGCTGAAGAAGAGAAATTTCAATTTCAAAATACTAATGGTAGTATAAAAAACATAAAAACAATAGGCGATAAATGGGCAACATTACAAACGTTGAATTTTCAGAATAATTCGCAACCATTTTATGTGTTACTAGATCATGATATGGACATACTCAATCATACCACTGCTTATACTCCAGATGAAGACGAATATTACAATTGGTTAAAAATCGGTTTAGAGAATTTTAAAAAGGAAAGTAAAAATATTTTTAACGTTAATTCTGTTGATTTTCAGTAGAAGATTGTATCTAGAAATTTTTTCAAAAGGATAAAAATGAAACTTCAAGGGCAAATAGTCGATATACAAAATAGTCGTATTTATAAGGGCGAAGTGACTATTAAGAACGGCAAGATTTTGTCTATTGAAGAAAAAGAACACCATGTAAATCACTACATACTTCCTGGTTTTGTAGATGCTCATATTCATATCGAAAGTTCAATGTTGGTGCCAAGCGAGTTTGCGAAATTGGCCGTAGCCCACGGAACAGTTGCAACGGTTTCAGACCCTCACGAAATAGCGAACGTACTTGGAGTAGAAGGTGTAGAGTTTATGATTGATAATGGAAAGAAAACACCTTTTAAATTCAATTTTGGAGCACCTTCTTGTGTGCCAGCGACGACATTTGAGTCAGCTGGAGCTGTCATAGATTCAAACGATATAAAGAAACTTCTCGAAAATCCAGATATTAAGTATTTAGCCGAAATGATGAATTATCCTGGTGTTTTATTTGATGATGAAGAAGTCATGAAAAAAATAGCTTGGGCAAAACAATTTAACAAGCCTGTAGATGGTCACGCACCTGGTTTAAGAGGAGACGATGTCACGAAATACATAAACGCAGGGATATCAACAGACCACGAATGTTTTACTTATGACGAGGCTTTGGAGAAACTTAAAAATGGCATGAAAATTTTGATTCGAGAAGGATCAGCAGCCAAAAACTTCGAAGCGCTAATCGATTTATTGCCTGAACATTATCGAGAGATGATGTTTTGTAGCGACGATAAACATCCTGATGATTTGTTATTGCATCATATTAATAATTTATGTGCAAGAGCAGTAGCAAAAGGAAACGATGTTTTTAAAGTACTACAAATGGCTTGTGTTAATCCTGTGA
>JADWMI010000102.1 GCA_015767395.1 Bacteroidota bacterium
CAACCTTTAATAATTCTAATAAAAAAAGCCTGCAACTTAATCGTTACAGGCTTTTTTTTAAAAAGTAAATCCACTTTTTGAGCTTGAAAATTTAAAACCCAAACCATATTTTTCATTTAGATTTAGCCATTTTTGAAGCATAGCTTCTTGAATTCCAAATAATCCCTACCTATAAAAATAATATATAATATCACAAATTGTTAAAAAATTTGTTTTTATATTTACGGCCTTGTCACTTCTGTGAGACTAGAATGTTAATCGTGTTTTCGAAGTCATTTCTTTGTAATCAACTATTCTACGAATAAATCCTTGGGCATATTTTTAAATGAAAAAAACTGACCACAACGAATTACTGCTATTTAATAATTTTAAAAACGGTAAAGAACGTGCCTTTGAATACTTTTACAATAAGTATTATAGTCAAATTTTAGGGTTTAATATTCAGTTTCTTCATATTAAAGAGGAGGCCAAAGGTATTACGCAGGAAGCATTTATTAATCTCTGGCTTAATAAGGATAAAATTTCAACACCTCCAGGTATTCAATCTTTTTTATACACTTATGCAAAATCGAAATGCATAAATATGTTAAAACATAATAAGGTTAAAGAGAAGTACAAGAATAAAACCTTAAATGAAAAGGAGCAACAATTAGACTTACAGATTTTAAAATCAATGAAATTTGATTCATTAACTTTAATCGAATTAGAAGACTTAATTAATAAAGTAATTGATGAACTTCCTGATACAACAAAACAAATTTTCATAAAAAAACGTTTTGAAAATAAAAAAAATAAAGAAATTTCCGAAGAGATGGAAATCAGCTTAAAAACAGTTGAAGCGCATATGACAAAGGCTTTAAAGATTTTAAAACTCCAATTATCTTCCTATCTACCCACGATTTTAATTAGTATTTGTATTCACTAATCGTAAAAATTTAACTTTTTTCATAGGGTATTCTTAAACTTAGGTGTACTTACTTAAAGGTAATTCTATAAAAGCCTATAAAACCTAAGAAAAAGAAACATGATAAGATTCTCTATTTTATTATCCCGACGACAAACTGGCAATAATATAATAGCAATTAGTATTGGAATCGTATATCTATGGTTTGGTATATTAAAGTTTTTTCCAAATTTAAGTCCGGCAGAAGAAGTTGCTAAAGACACTATTAATATTTTATTCTTAGGCATGATTCCTTCAAACATCTCCATAATCATGTTAGCTATTTGGGAAACAGTAATAGGATTGCTTCTTCTTACAAACAATTATCAACGATTGGCAATAACATTAGGTTTAGTACATATTACATTAACATTTATACCTTTTATTGTTTTTCCTGATCTCTCATTTGGCGAAGTTCCTTTTTCATTTACATTACTTGGTCAATACATTGCTAAGAACATCATTATTTTAAGTGCCCTTATCAGTTTATTAAAAAGGTCTAATGAAACAACCTATAAATTGTCAAACATTAATTAAAACACATTGCTATTTAAACTATAACATATTATGAATTCTAATTTAATATTTAAATACCTTAATCACAACGCTTCAGAAGAAGAAGTCACTACTGTTTTTGAATGGATTGAATCCTCTGAAGAAAACAAAAATCAATTCATAGCTTTAAAAAAAGTCTGGGCTCTTACCGCATCAGAAGAAGACTCTAAGCCTGTTGTCTGGGAAAAAATTGAAAAAGAAATATCAAAATCTAAAAAAAGAAAACGCTTCAAACTTTGGAAGTACGCAGCTGTATTTGTAATATTTATTGGGTTAGGAAAAACGGTATCCGTAATAAGTAACGCTGAATCTACAACTTCCAACAAAGTGGTTCTGGAGTTAGAAAATGGTGATATAAATTATATTACTGAAACACAAGATAAAAATCTTTTAAATAACAAAGGTAAGGTTATTGCAGAACAGCATGCAAATGAAATTATTTATCAGCCTAAGGCTGCTAATAATGATATAGCCTACCATACCCTTAAAATACCTTATGGAAAAACCTTTAAGGTGACGCTTTCTGATGGTAGTATTGTACATCTAAATTCTGGAACAACATTGAAATATCCGGAACAGTTTGATTTAGAAAGCAACAGAAAAGTATACCTAACCGGGGAAGCTTTTTTTGAAGTCGCAAAAGACAAAAAACGCCCTTTTATTGTTCACTCAAATAACCTTGATGTAGAAGTTCTGGGAACTGTATTTAACATAAGCGCCTATCCCGATCAAACCGCTACAGATGTGGTTTTAATAGAAGGTTCGGTGCGCCTGTCAGAAAACACAAACCCCCTAAACAATACTTTATTAGCGCCAAATTATAAAGCCTCTTGGAATGACACATCGAAAGCATTTGACATAGAAAATGTGGATGTTAACATATACAAAGCATGGACACATGGAGAGCTTGTTTTTAAAGATGCTTCTTTTGCCTCGATTTCTAAAAAGCTAGAGCGTTCTTATAATGTGCAAATTATAAATAATAATCATTTTTTAGCTACTCAAAAATTTACCGGAACTATTAATATAAAGGAGTCCAGCGTAGAAAATATACTAGATTCATTTGAGTTAGATACGCCTTTTGAATATTCAAAACGAGACAATGTTATAGAAATAACCAACCCTAATTTATAAATACAACTTAAAATATGACTTTTACTTTGCATCCAAAATTTAGAAAAATAGTACTAATCCTAAGTGTCATTTTATATAGTTTTAAAGGTTTTTCACAAACAAAGTCCATAAACTTAAATTTTACAGATAAGCCTTTAAGCGTTGTTATTAAATCTATAGAAGAACAATCAACATATAGGGTTCTCTTTAATACTTCAAAAATTGATTACAACAAAAAAGTTACTATTAAAATCAATAATGGCTCCTTAGAAGAAGCGCTTGATCTCCTGTTTAAAGATACAGGCATTTCTTATGTTATAAAGGACAATCAAATTGTATTAATTGAAGGTGAAACAGAAAACATTAAAGCGCCTTCCCCAATACAAGAAAGACTCATTAAAGGAAAGGTAATAAGTGCCACTGATAATTTTCCGCTTTTAGGAGCAACGGTTTTAATTAAAGGTACCTCTATGGGTGCTGTAACTGACTTTAAGGGCGAATTTGTTTACTTATCAAAAGGAGTTGACATTGAAAACACCGTATTAGCAGTCTCTTATTTAGGGTTCAAAACAGCAGAAATAAACATTGGTTCAAAATCCAATTTTGAAATCTATTTAGAAGAAGACTTTGCTGCTTTAAATGAAGTAGTTATTACCTCTTCCTATGGGACAAAAAAGTTAAAGCAAGAAGTTGTTGGGAGCATTGTTTCTGTAAATCCAAAAGACATCGCGATAGAGCAACCCGCTATTGCATTTGACCAATTGCTGGAAGGTCAAATTTCTGGGGTACTCATAGAAACCAATCCTCAACTTGGAAAGCCTGTAACCATAAATATTAGAGGTCAAGGTTCTTTAACGCCTTTAGGCGGTGTAGGCACCTCAACACAACCACTTATTATTGTAGATGGCATTATCTTATCAGAGGAAACCGGTTTAGATGGCAATAATTTCTTTGATGGTGGTGAAGGCCTTCTTGAAGAAAACTTGCTAAACCCACTGGCACGAGTTGGTATAGAAGACATTGAAAGCTTTAACATTTTAAAAGATGCCGCCGCAGTAGGGCTTTACGGAGCAGATGCTGCCAATGGCGTTATTATTATCACGACCAAATCCGGAAAAAAAGGACGCATTCGCTATAAAGCTTCAGTACAAGCTGGTATTACAACAGCCTTTAATGGTCTTAAATATTTAAATGGAGAACAATACCAAGCCGTTTTAAACTCATATCACACAAATAACGGCGATTTAAACAATGTACAAAACTGGAACGGAGTTAATACAGATTGGTTTAATCTATTAAATGAACCCGGTCTATTTAATCGGTATAATTTTGGTGTTTCCGGAGGTAAAGGCAATTGGAGATATAGAGCTAATATAGGTTATCAAAAGAATGATGAAGCCCAAAAAGAAAACAGCTACGAAAAGTTAAACTCGTCCTTCTCTTTAGATTATAAAAAGCAGGATTTTAGTGTAAGTGCCCGTTTCGCTCCTTCAATTGCCGTAAAAAACGACCCCAACAAGCTGTATTCCTTTGCTTTGGCTCCAAATATTGCACCTTATGATGAAAATGGTGATTTCACAAGATTTGATTTCTATGGCAACCCTTTGGCAGTAGCCACTCAAAACAAATCAGAGTCTAAAACATTAGCCTTTTTAGGAAGCCTTAAATTAGATTATAATATTCTAGATAATTTAAAGTTCTCAACCCTCTTTGGAATGGACTTCTCTAATAAAGATGAAGATAAATTCTTTTCAGGTTTAAATGGATCCGGAATTTTAAATGACGGTACCATGGGTAGACGTCTTCTAAGAGATCGGGACACGCAACGTTGGAACTGGAATGCTTCCCTATTTTACGACACTACATTTAATGAAAATCACGTGTTTGATGCCTTAATTGGTGTTGAAACACGCCAAGAAAAAGTAGACTTCTCGTATGCCAGAGGTGATGGATTTGACGATTATACAAATCCTCAACCTATTGAGACGGCAGAAAAACAAGATTATGAAAGCGATAGTTCTGAAAACACTGGTAGATCCTTTTTTACGCAGTTGAATTACAATTTTGATCAAAGATATTTTTTATTAGTCAATTTTAGAATAGACCAAAGTTCTGCTTTTGGATCCGATAACAACACCGCTATTAATGGTGGTTTAGGTATCAGCTGGAATATTAGTAATGAATCCTTTTTAGAAAACAGTGAATTTGTAGATTTTTTAAGCCTTAGAACTAGTTATGGTACCACAGGAAATTCTAGAATAGGATCTTACCGTGCATTAGGCTTGTATACAGTAAGTGATACTGGCAGAGGTTATAATGGATTAAATTACGCCAATTTAACATCGGCTCCAAACCCCAACCTAGGATGGGAAACTAATATAAAATTTAATGTAGGGATTGATTTCAACTTTTTAAACAAATTTAAATTCACTACTGATTTTTTTAGAGACAATATAATAGATCAAATTGTAACCAGAAATGTTATTGTAGAGACTGGTTTTGGGTCAGCTCAAATTAATGGTGCCGAAATGTATAATCAAGGTATAGAGTTTAGTTTACAAGCAAAATGGCTTCAAAAAGAAAACTTTTCATGGAAAACCAATTTTAATTTTACTAAAATTAAAAACAAAGTAACCTCACTAACAGGTTTAGGATCAGATTTTTCAAGTGCTGAATCTGCGCGTTCTCAAACAATTGGTTATCCAACCTCAGCAATTTGGGGTTATAATTTTATAGGTATCGATCCTGCAACAGGCCGTGAATTACTTAATGTAGCCGATCAAATCTATGACTCGGCAACAGTTGCCAGCCAATTTGATTCTTCAAACTGGACACCTATAGGTGACTCTCAACCTGATTTTTATGGAGGGTTTAGCAATAATTTTTCCTATAAAGATTTTAATTTAAATATAATTATGTCTTATACCCACGGATCAGATTATTTGGTGGACCGTAACCTTTATGACAACTACCGTATTTTAAGCAATAGAAATATAAGCGTAAATGTTTTTGAAGACGCATGGTTTAAGGTAGGTGATAATGCGATACACCCTATAATTGCTAATAATAACCGTATTATTTCAAACTCTAGTAAATACCTTTTTGACGAATCGCACATTAAATTGAAGTCGGTTAGTTTGAGTTATAACCTTCCAGTAAACAAATATAAGCTTCCATTAAAATCATTAAGTTTTCTTCTTAACGGATCAAATTTACATTATTGGTTTAAAGAAAAGAGCCCTGATGGAAAAAATGGTATTGCTGAATTTAGAAACCAATACCCGGAAATGCGCTCTGTTACACTTGGAATTAAAACAACATTTTAAACTATGAAAAAAACAACACTATATATACTCGTACTATGCATGACGTTTTACGCCTGCAGTGATTTTTTAGATCAGGAACCAGATCAGCAAATATCTATTAACGAGCAACTCGCTTCTAAAGAAGGCGTTTTAATGGCTCTTAATGGGATATACAAAGATCTCGAAGCTTTGTTTTCTTCCGGAGAGATTATTTATGCCGATGTACAAGGTGGCAATATAACCTTTACGCCAGCAACTAACGACAAATTGATTGAAACCCCTTCTGCCATTGAAAAAAGTTATGAGTTTTCTGACCGAGAAGATGAGTCTGATTATGCCAACTATTACAAAGAATTATATGATATTATAAATCAAACAAACATTATTTTGTCAAAATTTGATAGCTATGCATTCTTTACCGAAAATGAACAAAATCAATTACAAGCAGAGTTACTAACCATTAGAGCCTTTGCACATTACCAAATAGCCATTCATTACGCGCAACCATATCATTTTACACCAGACGCATCTCATTTAGGGGTTATTTATAATACAACAATCTTAATTGCAGGTGTTGATTTCCCTTCAAGGTCCACCCTAAAAGAAACTTATGATCTTATAAAATTTGATTTAAATACAGCTTTAAGCTTATATACAAATACACAGGCACTAGCCGGCCCTAATCACTCCTATTTTAACACCAATACCACGCAAGCACTCTATGCCAGAATGGCGTTGCAAATGAACGATTGGGAACAAGCATTCAACGCTGCTAATACAGTAATAACAACTTCTGGTGTTTCACTTACATCTAAAGAAAACTATGTAGCCGAATGGGAGTTAGACGAAGTGCCTATCAGCGAAATATTATTAGAGTTCTCAGCTCCAAGAACATCAGAAGGGGATGTATCTTCTAGTATATCAGCTCATTTTATTTACAACTCGCCTATTAATTACGCAAAATACGTAGCGTCTGGTGATTTACTAAACCTCTATGAACCCAACGATATTAGAGCTGATATGTTTTTAGAAGTACCACTCCCAACAATTATTAATAACATTGAACAAGATTTACCGTATTATTTCACCAAAAAATTTCAAGGAAATGCAGGCACAAGTTTTATTCGCCTTTCAGAAATGTATTTGATTCGTGCTGAAGCCAATGCGCGATTAGCGAATATGACTAACGCTTTAACCGACTTAAATACCATTAGAGAGCGCTCTAATTTACTTCCTTTAGAAATAACGGCAAATGTATTAGAAAGTATCTTTTTAGAACGCCGTAGAGAACTTGCTTTTGAAGGGCATCTGCTATTTGACATCGCACGATATAAAAAAGATGTGAATAGAAACTTGGGATGTATCGCCAATACCTGCAACCTCAGTTATCCATCAAATTACTTTATATTACCTATTCCGGCTAGCAGTACAGATTTAAACGAAAACATACAACAAAATGAAGGCTATTAAACTATTATCACTTATTTGTATATTCTTTAGCATATCGTGTAGTAATAACAACGATAGCAAACTATTTAGCAATAGTGATGGACAATTTATAAGGTTCTTTCTATTGGTAGACTCCAATAAAGAAGCCTTGGAATATCCAGAAATAAATGGCGGACTTACTGCTGTTTCTGCTTACGAAAAAAGCGATGTAAAAATCCTTAAAATACCTGTAGTAATTACATCAGCTGCTTTAACAGAAAATACAACAGCTACTTTTGAAACAAGCATTATTGGCGATATTGATTTGGATATCACACCTTTGGAAACACTTAGTTTTTCTCCAAACAAATTAATTGACACTATTTATGTGAAAACAAAAAGTCGCTGGGATGTTACACAAACACAACAACTAAAACTAAAACTCACCAGTGTAAGTGATCCTGCAATAAACATTGGTATTCAAAATAACCTGGAACCAAACAATGAATTACTCATAGATTTTTTAGAACCTTCATTACAGTATACATTCGAAACCAATAGAATTGAAATTAATGGAGCGCAAGGAGAAGAAGTGTTATTTAAAGTAAATTTCCCATTGGGCTACTTTGAAGATGAAGTTGATGAAAATTCAATTTTTAATTTTTTAAACGGGTTTGATTATAG
>JADWMI010000363.1 GCA_015767395.1 Bacteroidota bacterium
CTGTTATTATGGTTGAACGTGAAACTCAAAAAGGAATTATTATCGGTCATAAAGGCGCACCATTAAAGCGTGTTGGAACTGAAGCCAGAAAAGATTTAGAGAAATTTTTCAATAAAAAAATTCATTTAGAATTGTACGTAAAAGTGAATAAAAACTGGAGAAGCGACAAACGCCAATTAAAACGTTTTGGTTATAATGAATAAAACTTGCTACCTTCTTCTTCCTCCCGAATAAGTCATTGCTTCACCTTTTCCAAATCCATAACTTAATCCAAGAGATACAAATCTACCCCTTTGGCTACGGCTATAAATATAGTATTCTGGTTGATTAATAATACCCTCTCTTGTTCTAGAGTTAAAAACATCTCTAACGCTGGCATTGATAACTAATTTACCTTTTGCTACTTTTTTTCTTAATCCAAAATCGGCATACGTATTTTGCGAAATTTCACCTTGAAGCGTTTTATAAGACGATTGGAAATTTCCTGTTAATTCTATTTCAAAATCTGCTGGTAATTTAAACTTCCCAGTCATTCTAGAAGTCCATCGTTCCCCATTAAAATCAAAGTTTTGCTCTTCAAACGCTCCTTTTCTATCAAAAAAACTAAAGTTGAAATCTCCCAATAACGAAAACCAATTCAACGGACTGTATTTTGCGTTCAATTCTACACCTGTTGTAGCATCTGTCCCAATATTTTCTGGCTTGGTAATACTAACATTATCTTCGAAATAAGTAATACGCTCAACTACATCTGTAGTAAATCTATAATATACTCCTACATTAATAGATGCCTTTGGCACAACAAAAATACTTGTGATTTCGAAAGAATCTGTGTATTCAGGTTTTAAATCTGGGTTTCCCACTCTAATATTAAAATCATTTCTAATATTAAAAAATGGATTTAAATCCCAAAGTCTTGGCCTAAAAATACGTGTTGAATACCCACCTTGTAAAGATATCTCTTCATTAAACTTGTACGAAATATGTCCGCTTGGAAATAAATCTGTGTAGCTTTGTTCATTCTCCTCATTGGTATTGGTTAGCAAGGTATTTAAATTTGTGTCCTCTAACCTTAGTCCAAGTTTTACACCCCAAGCTTTTCCTTCATAAGAACCTGTTCCATATAATCCCAACACTTTTTGATTGTATTCAAAATTATTAGTTAAGCTAGAATCTGTCACCCATTCATCATCAATAAAATTACGAACCGTATAATCATTACCAACATCATTCACCACATATTGTGCTCCCGTTTCTAAAGTTGTTTTATCAGAAATTGGTTTGGTATAATCTAATTTTAACGTATAATCAGCTTGTTGAAATTTTGTTTCAGTTTGCTGGTTATTAAATTCAATATCACCAAAGGTTGGAGTGACTTCAAATTCTGACTCTTGATCTTTCCCAAAGAACCTTCCTAATGCACTAAACAACAAATCATGGTCTTTATGATCTTTAAAGTCCTTTTTATATTGCAGTTCATACTGCCATTTTGGATTTGTAGCTTCGGTAGTTTCGCTCCTATTCCATTCAGAAACAAGGGTATTTGAACTATCGAAATAACTAAAATAAGTACTTGAAGGCTGGTCTTCTATTTCGTATGCAAAATTTCCCGATAAGGTTATTACATTCGTATCATCTATATGGTAATCTGTTCCTAAAATTATATTGTAATAGTTTTCATTTCTAAATTCTTCACCAATACTATTTATTGTTGTATTATTAACTAAATCTACATTGCTATTTTCTCTATCATTTGGTAATTCTCTATACCCCACACCTAACTGTGCAAATAGGTTAAATTTTTCTGACCTTCGATTTATACTAAAACCAATGCTATGATTATGTGGCACTCCAACATTTAATGTAACTGAGCCATTAACCCCCTCTTTTTCATCTTTTTTAAGCACAATATTAATAATTCCTGAAGTTCCTTCGGCATCATATTTTGCAGATGGATTGGTAATAACCTCAACCTTTTCAACCATTTCTGCTGTAATTGAACTAAGGGAATTACTTGGATCGTCTGCTAAAATAGACGGTTTGCCATCAATTAATATTTGCACACCTGAACTACCTCTTAAACTCACCTGCCCTTCAATACTTACATTTACAGAAGGCACATTGTTTAACAGCTCTAAAGCGCCCATTCCTGTAGAGCTTAAATCTTTACCAACATTAAACACACGTTTATCTAATTTAAACTCAGTTGTAGATTTTTCTGCTCTAACACTAACCTCGTTTAAAACCTCGCCTTCGCTTAATGAAATAAACCCTAAACTGGCCAAACCATTTGTAAATTTTATGTCACTCAATCGTTTGGTCTCAAAACCCATAAAACTTATTTCTAAAACTACATTCTCAGTTTTAATGTCTACTTCAAACGCTCCATCCATATCAGTAGTAACACCTTTTAAATTTTTGTTTGTTTCTTTATCAATAACTAAAACTGTTGCAAAAGCAATTGGGTTTTCACTAATACTTTCTATTAGTTTTCCTGTTATTCTTTTAGAACTATTTTGTGCATAATCTGAGAATGACACACAAAAAAACAATCCAAAAAGCAGTAAAAACTTAGACTTCATATTCTTTTCTTTTTTTAATTAGTACCACAAATAAATATTGAAACAATTTCATTTATAAACTCCGATTACACTGATATTCACACACAAAACAATACATACATTTCTTCAGAATCGTTAAAATATGGGGAACAAAAACTAAATGAATTCAATTTTTTAAGAGTGCGTAAATCTTATATTGTAAATACACAAAAAATTATAAAAACAGCTGCACGATATGTTTTTATCGAAGGTAATCATAAAACCCCCATTGGTCGCACGTATAAAAACAATGTACTGGAAAGGTTAGCGCTTCAATAAGGTTAATCTTTCTCCAAAGTTTTCATCATAAATATATAAAGATCATCCATTTGTTTATGCCCGGTACTTTTCCCCC
>JADWMI010000364.1 GCA_015767395.1 Bacteroidota bacterium
TTTTAACAAACCTTTTGCCTTGATTATGACCAATACTTGGCTGAATGATGCTGCTCCCAAACAACTATTTAAAGAAAAAGAATTACAACTATTGATGTTTGATAAACGAATGCAATTCATTAACTCAAACATAACTGAACATAAAATTACTTTTAGCAGTTCTTACTATTGCTGGAATTTTTTACCGAAGCAATTAATTATGGAATCACTTATTGATTAACTATTTTATAATTATAGATTCTTACTTTCAATCCAGCTTGTTTAGTCAAGTCAATCATATTTTTAGTTCCTTTGCTAGAATTTTAATCAGTTTATCTCTAATCTTTTTTCTGCCATCATTACATTTTTTTAATGCTAGCGTTTAATTCAGCTATGCGTTCCATTAATTTGCTAAAAGACAAAGTAGCACCGTAAAACATACTTTCTTGCATGGTTTTATAGTCTTTCTCCCAATTTTTAATCGTTTCTTCTGCTGGAATGAGATTAATTAAGTTGGGCTTATGGTTTTCGTAATTAATTCCTCTAATAGTATTGAATTTTTTTCTATGTGTCACAATCGTGTTGTATAACTCCATATCCTTTAAAGCTTCAATACCGTGGGTTGTATCCATCAACTTCTCCAGATCATACAAATGACGACTCATTCTTTCCACTCGTATAAATTTAACGTCCTTTTGAAATTCTTCATGTAAAAGAAATATCTTTTCCAGGAATGTTCGTTTAGGAGAAACAACAGGTATCATTATTTCTGTTTCAGCAAATGACAGTTTATGAAATTCTTTTGATACTATTGAAATAATTGCTTTATTTTCAACAGGCTCCATTAATGACCTTGCACCAACTTCTATTAATACTCTTGGTCTTAAATAATCCGATTGCTCAGTTAAAGATTCATATCGCAATTCAATAATTAAAGGGTCTGTATCTGTATTTTTTGTTTCTTGAGCAACTAATTCGTAATCTTGAATCCCAAGTTTGATGAGTGCATTATTGATGTCTTTATAAAATTCACTTCCAATAAATGAACAAGATGCTTTACGCAACTTGCTTACTTGAGTTTTGCTTAATTCACCTTCAAAACCTAAATGTTTCCGGTCAATTACCAAATCAATGTCTTCTGAAAAGCGTTCAATCAAATTCCAAGCTTTACTCAAAGACGTTCCTCCTTTAAAAACGATGTGGTTAGAATAGGGTAATGAGAATATAATATTCAAAGACAAAGTTACCCACCAATCTTTTTCTACAGCTGAAGATGGTAATCCAGAACGCTCACTTGTTTGATTGAAGATGTTTAGCTTGTCTTTTTTATTAAGTTTTATAAAGTTCTCCATACTAATTACCTTTCATTAATTTTGAGATCCAAGCTGATGTTAGTTTTGCATCATGTTCTATAATTTCTTTTTTTTCCAACTCTAGATGTTTACTAATTTTTTCTAGTTGTTCACTCGTAATATTGTCTTTTCCAATTTCTTTAAGTGCTTGTATAATTAAACTTGTAATTTTTCCTTTTGTTGCTAAATTTTTTGGAGTGGTTCTTTTAAATTTTATGGTTCTTTTACCAACCAAAATACTTCTTGGTGCTCCATCAGTTAGAAAAACAATGTTCATTGGGATTTGCGTTGATAATCCCAACTTATTTAGAGCGGTTATTCCTGTTGCGATAATTCTAGCCTTATCCCTTTCTGCAATTGCATTTGCAATTTCCTCAATAGATGGATGTAAATCTCCCAATAATTTATCTTGTTTTGGGTATAAATAAATTCCATGAGCTAGTCTTATCAAGAATTTTTTATTTTCAAGTCTTAATAATGATTTTTTTACAATTTCAACATTACCAATATCATCAAATGTTGAGGGGAATACAATACTTCCTCTTTTCATTGATTTTATCTTGTTTTCAATTGTAATTTGAACTGACTTAGTCATTCTTTATTTATTGATGTCCCAAATTTAGTAAATATTTGGGACAGTAATTCTGTTTTTTTGAAAATTATTTTGAAGGTAGGAAGGGACAAGTATACCATTCTTTTTTAAAAATGAATAAGGGTCTAGGTTCTTTCTATTTCTCCTTTTGATTATTCATTTACAAACATAGGAGACGGTTTAAAAATAAATGACCTCAACATTTAAATTGGCTTGTTTTGCCATATCAATCATATGCTTAGTACCTTTACTTTTTCCATCCCAAAAGGCTATTAAGGTATTCGCATAGTTTGCCATTTGCTCATTGCGTTTTGGTCCTGCAGCTTTTCCGTATTTATTCCAGTTTGCAGGGAATTGTTTTATTGAATACCCTTTTTCTGAAGCGTACTTCTCTCCTAGTTGATCTGCTCCTCTTGCTGCTCCGCTTATAATTTCAATGTTTGCTTGATTTTGTAAAAGATGGTCGCAAATTTTACATAGTTTTTTATAGTCATTAAAATTTCGACTTCCTGCTATTATTAGTTTCATAGATTTTATTTTTTTTCAACAGATCCCCAGTCAAGCTGAGGATGACTTTGTCATTTAAGACCTCAACATTGCGATTTTTAGTTTTTTAATGGTGGTAAGTTGCTGTTTTAGGTTTTCTTCAAAGGCTGTAATTTTTTTGAGTTTTTCAACTTTGATTTTCCATTGTTTTTCTTGGTTGTTTTGGAGGGCTTGGTTAATCACTTTTTTAGCATCTGAAATACATATAAATGGAATGACACTACCTTTTAAATAATAGCCGAAGAATCGACCTATTTTAAGCGATAGACATAAATAATACAACGATTCCCGAGTTTCTTTTGAAGCTGTTGTAATTACAAAACAGTTTGGGCAAGGGAGCTCCAGAGGTTTTCCACTGTTTAATCCTTTGTTTAAAATAAAAAAGTGCGGTGATTTGTAAGTTCTTCCATGTTTGTGGGTTTTGATTTCATATGTTGACATAGTACTCCAATTAAAATTATATGCTTCAATTAGCGCTTC
>JADWMI010000365.1 GCA_015767395.1 Bacteroidota bacterium
ATAAAAATGATATTGCCTTAATTAAACTCACGCAAATTGTAAATGCTATTGACGGCGATGCCATTTATAATGGATGTGGTTTAGGGCTAGCAAAATGCGATGAAAATCATCCCTGCCCTGTACATGCTAAATTTAAAGCGGTTAGAGATGAATTAAAACACATGCTAGAAAACACAACACTTGATGAATTAGCGCTTAATATTACTTCTGGTATGTATTTTTTAAAACTGTAAAAAAAATTAATTATAAATAGGATAATTTTATCCGAGATAAACATATAATCATGGAAACAATAGATAAAGATTCAAAAAAACAAATAGGACAATTTGTTGCGGACGATTTCAGAACTGCGGCAGTATTTAGTAACTATGGCATAGATTTTTGCTGTAAAGGAGATAGAATTATTGAGGAAGTTTGCGAAAAAAACGGGCTAGAATTGAATGAACTTTTGAATGAACTTCACGCTGTTGTAAACTCAGTCACAGATCAATCTATAGATTATAAATCTTGGCCTTTAGATTTATTAGTAGACTATATAGAGAAGAAACACCATAGATATGTTGAAGAAAAAATTCCTGTATTGCTTCAATTTTTAAATAAGCTATGTTCAGTTCATGGAGGTAGACATCCCGAGTTGATAAAAATTAATGAACATTTTACAGCCTCTGCCAACGAGTTAACATCCCATATGAAAAAAGAGGAGTTGATCCTTTTTCCTTTTGTAAAAAGAATGGTCATAGCTAAACGTGAGGCTAGCTCTATTGAGTCGCCACAATTTGATAGCGTTAACAGTCCAATTGCAACGATGATGCAAGAACATGACAATGAAGGAGTACGCTTCAGAAAAATTGCCGAATTATCAAATAACTATACCCCCCCTGCAGATGGATGCAATACATATCAAGTAACTTATGCAATGCTTCAAGAATTCGAACAAGATTTACATCTACACATACATTTAGAAAATAATATTCTATTTCCTGGAGCTATCAAACTAGAACAGCAACTTAGCTAATTTTAATCAATAGCTCAAAATATAAAATTCCAGAAAGCCTCTAAAAGATTTTCTGGAATTTTTTATTCTGAAATCATTACTTTCATGCCATAAAAGCTAAAGATGCCAAAAAAGCTCGTTATTATATGTTTAATTAATTTTTTAATTGCCGCGCTTTTAGGTTTGATACTGCGCTATTCTTTTATCAATTCTATTGATCTTAATTATCGTTTTTTAACACATGCACATTCGCATATTGCCATGCTTGGTTGGGTTTATTTAATGTTATTTACCCTCATTGTTCATTACTTTATTCCCGATAAAAAGCCCGTTTATAATCGCTTGTTTTGGATTACTGAATTTGCTGTAGTAGGCATGATGCTTAGTTTTCCTTTTCAGGGATATGCAGCAGTTTCAATTTCCTTTTCAACCTTACATATTTTTTGCAGTTACTATTTTGTATATCTTATTTGGAAACATCATCAAATCAATAATTTACCAAGCCAATATTTATTAAAAGCATCGCTTTTATTTATGTTGTTATCTACTATTGGCATTTGGTGTTTAGGACCAGCGGTTTCTATTCTTGGGAAAGCCTCTGCATTTTATCATGTAGCCATACAATTCTTTTTACACTTTCAATTTAATGGATGGTTTTTAATTGCCGTTATCGCAGTATTTTTTCATATAATTCAGCTTAAAGATTCTAAACAATTCAGGCTATTTTTTAATCTTTTAATAGTTTCAACCATTTTAACTTTAGCATTACCTATAAACTGGTATGCCCCTCATAACTTCTTGTATTGGGTAAATGGATTAGGTGTATTGATTCAGATTTTTGTTATAATTTTGTTTTTAAAACTTATTAGACCCTACCAGAATTCGATATTAAAACATAATTCAAAGCTTATTTTTTATATGTTCAGTTTTACGATATTTTGTTTTGTTTTAAAATCTGTACTGCAATTAGTATCGTTAATACCTGAAGTTTCATAAACTGCATATCAGCATAGAAACCTTGTTATTGGTTTTATTCATTTAACTATGTTAGGTGTTATTTCTGGTTTTTTATTTTCCTTTATTTTACAAAGTAGCTTAGTCATAAATAATAATTTACTTCGCTTAGGAATTTATGCCTTTCTGTTAGGTTTTATAGTAACTGAAATAATCTTGATAATTCAAGGGGGCATGTTTTATTTGAAAAGCGGTTTCATGCCAAACTATTATCTGTTGTTGTTTATATTTAGTTTGCTTATACCTTTTGGAATCTTTCTTCTTATTACGAATATATTAAAACCTAAAAACGCTTGAATACAAAATCAAAAAAACCGTTTGTATTGCCTTTTTTCATAAACTAAACTTTGTACACAAGGGAAGACAATTCGGGTAAGGTCAGTTACAAAACCCAAAACTTTCAAACTTTTTCCGGATTACATCTCTAAGGTTGTGAACTAAATGTTGGCCTGACTTATGAAATTGAAGCGGAGCACCTAATTGTCTGTTTTTTCGTAATGAATGCTGTGGTGAAAAATAAAAAAAAATCAACTCAGTATTTATTGATAGCAGCTTCATTATCAAAATCTAATATTGGTTTTAAGTCTATTTATCATAGTCCAATTGATTATATTTGATGGTAACGAGTTCATTCATGCACGCCACTGAAAAATTATCTTAGCAAGAAAAACAGAAGAATTCAATTGACAAGTTGCAATAAAATAGGCATTTCCGAATGATTTACACCCGTGAATCCTTGAAAGAAGCTTAGAAGAAAAGCAAGGAACACATTCAAAAAACATTTGAATTGGAAGTTGCTGAAATATGATTATTTATGGACATTGATTTTTTAAAAATATTATTTTCAGTACTGTGTTTTCAATTCTTATTTGTTTCTCTCTTTTTGTTTCAAAATAAAAAAGGAAAACCCTTAAGTAACAAATTATTGGCGCTCGTAT
>JADWMI010000366.1:0-1218 GCA_015767395.1 Bacteroidota bacterium
TTAACCATCAGTTAATGGAATAAACAATGTAAGAATAATTTTAAGTTTTGTTATGAAATTTAAGGTAATTATAAAGCACGATTTGCGACATAAAATGTAATAAGCTTTTAAGATTATGCAAATTAATTGTTAAAACTATTGGCTTCTAATTTAATTAATAAAGAAGGTTTATATTTGCAAACTATTAAATAATTTGAAAATTTATAGAAATATGAAAAAAATAATTTTGTTGTTCGTCGCATTCGTTTTAATAGCTTGTAATGCAGATGCAGTTGTAAAAGATTATGCATCTATTAAAGGAAAACTTAATAAGTTAGATATAACATCAATTTCTGTTAAAGGAAAAGATTTTAATAAGGATATTAAGGTAGCGGAAGATGGAACATTTTCAGATACGCTAAAGGTTGTTGATGGTATGTATATGCTTTTAGTAGGAACAGAGAAAATTTCATTGTATTTAAAAAATGGTTATGATTTAAATTTAGATTTTAATGTAGCTGATGACTCTGGGAAGTTAGTTGAGTTTACAGGTGTCGGTGCTGAAACAAATATATTTTTAGATGAAAAAAGAGCCTTTTTTATGGGGGAATACGCAGATCCTAAATCTTATTTTCAATTAGAGGAAGCTGATTATCAAACCAGACTTACCGACGCAAAAACTGCTTTAACTAAATCGGAAATTGCTATAGTAAAAGTAGACACAGTAGTGGTAAATATGGTTGCTAAAAGTGATAAAATGTTATTTGCATACATTGAAACCAATTACCAAAAAATGCATTCAAGTTTAACAAGTTTAGTTAAAGGGAAACCTTCACCTGTTTTTGATAATTATGAGAATTTTAAAGGAGGCACAACTTCTTTAAGTGATTTAAAAGGGAAATATGTTTATCTTGATATTTGGGCAACTTGGTGTGGACCTTGTAAACGTGAAATTCCACATTTAAAAGCCTTAGAGGAGGAATTTAAAGATAAAAATATTGAGTTTGTTAGTATTTCAGTTGACAATGTTGATGGTAGAAGAGGAAGCCGTGAAAGTTGGTTGAAGATGGTAAAAGAAGGTCAATTGGGAGGTATTCAGTTATTTGCAGACAAGGATTTTAAATCTCAATTTATACGAGATTACAATATCAACAGTATTCCACGATTTATTTTAGTTGACCCTAATGGAAACATTGTAGAAGCAAATGCAAAAAGACCATCTGATCCACAAATTAAAGA
>JADWMI010000366.1:1318-2935 GCA_015767395.1 Bacteroidota bacterium
CTTTTTAGACAGTCCTTTATTTGTTAAAACACAATCTTTAGGAGGTTTCATTTTCATCTTCTTCAGTATCTTCTGTAGCTTCTTGATTGAATAAATCCAATATAGCCTGGGCCAAATATTCCAAAATTGTAGTAGCGGTAAATGTTTCATGTCCAGTTTCGGGAATAGCCATATCTGCTGTTTTACCATGTAAATAAACACCCAAAATAGCTGCATTACAAGGTTCATAACCTTGTGCCATGAGTCCGGTAATAATTCCAGTCAACACATCACCGCTTCCTGCTGTTGCCAATGCAGGGTTTCCTGTGGAATTAAAGTACATAGCTTCACCATCAATAATTACAGTATGCGCACCTTTTATAACGAATATAACATGGTGTTTTAATGAAAATTCAACTGCCTTATTCAGTTTGTCATAATCATTTTTCCATGTGCCAATCAATCTTTCTAATTCTTTGGGATGTGGTGTTAAAATTGTGTTTTCTGGTAAATATTGAAGCAATGATTGATTTTGAGAAATTATATTTAAAGCATCTGCATCAATTACCAAAGGAAGCTTGTTTTCTTTAATAAATTTTTCAAAGCCCAGTGTTGTTTTTTCTGAAGTTCCAATGCCAGGGCCAATTCCAATTACAGTTGCTTTGGTTTTAAAATTGAAATAGGTGAGTACATTGTCATCATCAACTTCTACCATTGCCTCTGGAACAGCAATTTGTAAAATAGTATACCCACATTTTGGAAGATAGGCTGTAACCAAACCGCTTCCAATTTTAAGTGCAGCTTTGGTGGCCAAAGTTACAGCGCCTATTTTGCCAAAGCTTCCTCCAATAATTAGTGAATGCCCAAAAGTTCCTTTATGTGACCATTTATTTCTTGGTTTGTATAATTGAACGGCATCTGTTTTTGTAATATATTGAATTTTGGATTGTAAAGAGGCTATAAAGCTTTCATCTAAGCCGATATCTAGAATTTCCCAGGTATTTATATATCCGTTATTTTCAGGTAATAGAAAGGCCAATTTAGGCGTTTGAAAAGTAAGTGTATGTCCTGCCTTTAAAACAGTATTTTTATCAGAAACCGATTTGTCTGAAAACAATCCAGAGGGAAAATCAATTGCCAAGGAGAATACTTTTGTACTATTGATATATTCAATTAAAGTTTTTGTAAACCCAGCTGGTTTTCTTGTTAAACCATTTCCAAAAATAGCATCAATTACAATATCTTCAAAGTCAACTCTTGGGAAATCACTTTCACCTTTAATAACTTTAGGCCAAACACCTAGTTCTTTTAATTGACTGTAATTTTCTAAAAAACCTTCAGAACGTTTACTACTAAAATTAACAATATAGCAACTTACATTGTAACCATGTTGGTGTAAGTGTCTGGCAATAACCAAACCGTCACCACCATTGTTGCCAATACCACAAAATACATGAATTTTAATATTTTGACCTTGCAGTCTTGAATGCAACCATTTAAAACAGAGTGTAGCTGCATGTTCCATTAAATCAATAGCGCTAATTTTTTGGATTTGGCAAGTAGTCTTGTCTGCTTTTAATAGTTGTTTAGAGGAGAGGATATACATAGCAATAAAATTAATAAAAAAAACCGCTCGAT
>JADWMI010000015.1:0-11176 GCA_015767395.1 Bacteroidota bacterium
AGTCTATTTTGCTCATCAATAAATGAAGACAATTTAAAAGGAGCGCCTTGCTTTAAAACAGATGCAGTTTTTGAGTTGTTATAAATGGAATCTAGGACTTTTGACTCAATACTTGTACTAATACTATCAATAACATAAGGTTTGTTGGTTTCAACCAAATAATTAACCTTTGCCTTTTTATTTTTTAAAAAAACATTTTCAGAAGTAACCTTTGCATTAAAATAACCTTCGTTAAAATAATGCTGTGTTAAGTTAGCTATAGTTTGTTTTGTTTTAGTTTTGTCTAAAATAACTGGAGCTTCTCCATTTTTTAATCGATTTTTATTGGCATTGTATTTAAAATTTCGAACACCTCTAGTTTGCTTTTCAGAAAAAACGGATGTTATAAAGTTGTATTTTTTAGGATAATCTTTTTTCCATTGATCAAAATCAGTTTCAAAATTTTCATCAGCACTATTGTAAAGATAAAGTTGTAAAGGGATGCCTAATACTTTTTCGTTTGGACGCTGTACAATGTAATCTGTGACTTCACTTTTTACATTTTTTTTGTCATTTACAAAAATGGTATTTGCAGTTATTAAATGTTCATTTTCTGGAACATATTTCACTGAATTACATGATGAAAACCCAATAGTTATAATAACTAAAATTAATAATATTTTAAAATTGGTTTTCAATAAATAAGAGTTTAAATTTGTTTCAAATGTAAAACTTTTCAAGGTATTACCCAATTACAATTTTTTAAAAAGAATTCATGAGTTTAAGTAAAAGTCAATTAAAATTAATTAACAGTTTACAACAAAAAAAATATCGTACTAAACAGGGTTTATTCGTTGCTGAAGGAACTAAAGTTGTAAAAGAATTTTTAAACTCAAATTTGGAATTGGAACACTTGTTTTTTGTGGATGGTTTTGGTTATGAAGAAATTGAAAAAGTAACTCAAATTTCAGAAGTTGATTTAAAAAAAGTGAGTACCCTTAAAACCCCGAACAACGTTTTAGCGCTTTTTAAAATTCCTGGAGAAGACATTCTCATTAATGACGGGTTCATTTTAGTTTTAGATGAAATTAATGATCCTGGGAACTTGGGAACCATAATAAGATTGTGTGATTGGTTTGGAGTTAATCAACTTGTTTGTTCAAATAACACTGTAGATTGTTACAATTCAAAAGTAGTACAGGCTTCTATGGGGTCTTTAACAAGGCTTTCAATTGTTTACACAGATTTGTTGCCTTATTTAAAAAATACACCACTGCCTAAGTTTGCAACCCTTATGGACGGTAAAAATGTGTATCAAAGCAATTTGCCTAAAGAAGCCGTTTTAGTTATGGGCAATGAGGCAAATGGAATAAGTGAGTCTTTGTTAAATGAGTTAAACACGGCGATTTCTATACCTCGATTTGGAAAATCACAAGAAACGGAAAGTTTAAATGTGGCTACCGCAACGGCAATTTTATTAAGTGAATTTAAGCGTTTGACTTAATGAAAGGCCAGCTTTAAAAAGACGCCTCTGGTACCAAAAAAATCTACATTTCCTGTCCATGGACTATTTGGATCTTCATCCCTCACCAATTCATCAGTAATAGCAAAAATTCCTCTAATTGAAGGTGAGAAAATAAAATAAGGAAGATAAATGTCTATGCCTATACCGAGTTCATAAGAAAAGTTACTTTTTTTCATTCTAAACTCTCCCTGCTCATTATCGTCAGGGTTGTCTTGATTGCTTGAAAAATTATAATCGTATGAAACACCAGCAATTGTATAAGGGCGAATGTTGTTATAACGATCCGTACTAAATTTAAACAATAACGGCACTCTTAAATAAGTGGCATTTACTTTTCTAATACTGTCTTGAGCTCCTCCAGGAATATGAGTGAAATCCAATTCTTTTGTATTGCTTGAGAGTCCTGGCTCTAATCTTAAATTGATGTTTTTATGCAATCTTAAATCACCAATTAGGCCAACGTCAAAACCAATTGAAGGCGACACATTGATAAAAGTATCATCATTATCTATATAGGAGATTTTATAATCTTTGTTATTTATTCCTAAATAATATCCCCAAAACACTTTTTGTTTGTCCCAGTTTTGATGGTATTCAACAATGTCTTTTTTTTGGGCATTGAGATTATTAGCTGCTAAAACAATTAATATAAAACCAATAAATACTTTTTTCATAGATTATTTCTTTGCCAAATAAATTGAAGCAACACCAAATGTTTGCGGTTTGTTTTCAATACCTATAAACCCTGTTTTTGCCAAAATATTGTTGAAGGCTTGTCCATGAGGAAATGATGCAGCAGAATCTGATAAATATTTATAAGCAGATTTATCTTTTGAAAAAACGCGACCAATGGTTGGTAATATTTTTGTGGAATAAAAATTATATCCTTGTTTGTACGGACTTTTTGTTGGTACAGAGGTTTCTAGTACAACAAATATTCCTCCAGGTTTTAATACTCTGTAAATTTCACTTAAGCCTGTTTCTAGGTTTTCGAAATTGCGAACCCCAAAAGCAACTGTTATGGCATCAAATGAAGCGTCTTCAAAAGGAATTTTTTCTGAATCAGCCAAAACCATTTCAATCTGATGGTTGAGGTTTAGTTTGTCAATTTTTTTTCTCCCAACTGAAAGCATTCCGTCTGAAATATCTAAACCAACTATTTTTGAGGCTGAAGTTTTGGTTAAATTTATAGCCAAGTCCCCTGTTCCAGTTGCAATATCTAAAATAGTTTCAGGATTTGTTTCTCCTACAATTTCAACAACTTTATTCCTCCACTTAATGTCTATTCCAAAAGAAATAACCCGATTTAAATTATCGTATTCTTTTGAGATATTATCGAACATTTTGGTGACCTGTTCTTTCTTTCCTTGGTCAGAATTTTTATAAGGAGTTACTTTTTTAGACATAAATATTTTAGTAATTAACAGCTACAACTCCTTCAATTTTACCAGGAATTAGTTCTTTCAACATATTTTCAATACCATTTTTAAGCGTAATTGTTGATGATGGGCAACCACTACATGCACCTTGTAAAATAACATTGACTATTTGAGTATCTTCTTCATACGATTGAAATAAAATATTTCCGCCGTCTGCAGCTACTGCAGGTTTAATGTATTCATCTAAAATACTAATGATTTGCTTTGAAATGTCATCTAAATCACCTGTAATGTTTGGTGAAGTTTGTTGTGTGGTTTCTTTTTCAGTTTGTACAGCAATGGTTTTTCCATCTGCAATAAATTGTTTGATAAAACTTCTTATTTCAACTGTGATATCACTCCATTCAACAATATCAAACTTTGTAATTGAAACATAGTTTTCAGAAATAAAAATTTCTTTTACAAAAGGGAAATTATATAATTCAATGGCTAAAGGTGAATTTTGAGCTTCTTCAATGTTTTTAAATTCAAAATCAGTATCTACTAATTTTTTATTCGCAACAAATTTTAAAACTGATGGATTTGGTGTAACCTCAGCATATACTTCAACAGGCACTTTTTTTTGCACAGTTTCCTGTGAGATTAAAACACCACCATTGTTTAAGTAATTTTCCAATTGTTCTTTAACTTCTTCCTGAACATCACTCCATTCAACGATTGAAAAACGTTCAATCGCGATGAAATTTGCTGAAAATAAGACCCTTTTTACGAAAGGTAAATGAAAAAGTTCTTGCGCCAAAGGAGAGCTTTTCGCTTCATCAATATTATTAAACTGATGACTGCCACTTGTTAATACGCTGTTTGTACTAAACTTTAGGATGGTCTCAGTTGTTGTTTTTTCTATTTTAAAAAGAATTGTATCCATTTTTTAATTATTTCTGCAAAAGTACTAAAACATATTTAGGTTTTTTGGTTGAAATGAAAAAACGCCTCTAAAATGAGACGTTTTATAAAATTTCATAACCCTAGTTTTACATATTGAACACTAAAGTGGCTGTTACTTTTGAAAGTTTGTAATCCAATTCAGCTGAAGCTACTTCAGGATATTGAGGATAAAAATTATAGGGGGCAGTATATCTATCTTGTTGATAGGCGATATCTAATTTAGCAATTCCAAAATTATAGCCTAATCCCAGTGAAAATCCGTCCTTATCGTCGGATGAAATGGCATTCTTATAAGGGCTTTGTTCAAAATGGTAACCACCTCTAATGGATGCTTTTTTAATGCGCCACTCTGTTCCAAATCGCACCTCATTAACCCCGTTTAGTTCATTCTGAAAACCTTGGTTTTCTTGATTCCAGTTCCCATCGCTCAATTCAATATTACTATAGTTTTTATATATGTAATCAACACTTATCAAACCATACTTATCAAAAATATAAGCAAAACTTCCGGTATACTTGCTTGGGGTTCTTAAGTTGTAGTAATAATTATTTACACCAGAGAAATCTGAATAAACTTCGTCAACATTACTATAATAAACTTCGGTATCGTACTCTAAAAAGGTTTCACCCATATTATACCAAACTGGCGACTGATATGCAAAACCCAATCGTAAGTTTTTTGTAGGTTTTCCAATAATTCCTAAATTAAATGAAAACCCATTCCCGTAAGTCATTAATTCTTGAAACATGGATGCTTCTAAAAAATCCCCGTTTAAGGAGTAATTGTCTTCTTCTAGTAAAATATATTGGTAATAATCAGCGTCGTAACTTATTAATGAAGCCCCAAAATAAACTTTGTCTTGGTACTGAGATGCAACAGTGAAGGTGTATTTATTCGTTCTTCCGTCTGTTGAATTTTGAAAATATTGACCATCAGAAAAGAGGTATTGCTTATTTTCAAGATTTGGATCATCTATCCAGGTAGGGTAATCACTGTTTCCCTGTGCAAACCAAAAGTTTTCATATTCATTAGCTGTGGAGTAGTTAAAGGCAAAAGCAATTTTATTCCAGCCATTGCTATTTGCAGCATAATTAGTATTAAAGACGAATACGCCTCCAGTTTGAGAAAATTTCACGTTATCATTGCTTGTGGACGTCGTGTTTCCGTAATAAGTCGCTTTTGTATCAATTCCATTAAAATCTAAAGAAAAGGAGACTTCGCTTTTTAAAAAAACAGCAGCACCAGCAGGGTTACTTTCAATAGCTGACATGTCGCCACCTAAAGCTCCAAAGGCTCCGCTCATAGCGTTAAAACGGGCTGTACCATCAATATTTTCTTTAGTGAACAGCACTCCTATATCATTATAGCTTAAAGTTTGTGCATAAGTTATGTAGCTTGCGCCTAGCGCAATAAGAAATAAAATATTTTTCATAAGGTTAAAGTTAAGAGTTTTTAATTACGTCTAGAAGTTCCTGAACGAGAAGAGCTTCCGCTAGATGAACTTCTACTAGATGAACTGGAAGATCTGCTTGGAGAACTTGAAGATCTTGAAACTGAACTCGACTTAGAAGAAGAAGGTTTAGCACTAGACCTATTGCTCGAAGTGCTTCTTGCAGAGCTATTTGAAGATCTTTTATAAGTACTGCTAGATGGTTTAGAATTTATTGTTCTTGCAGAATTTTGATTGTTACTTTTTCTAACAGATGAAGCTCTTGAATTTGAAGTAGGGCGATAAGATCTATTAACACCACTATACGTTGTTGGACTCGAGTTTCTAGAAGATTGTGAGCTTACAACTCTCCGTGTATTACTTGCTGGTTGTGTTGAAGAAGATGGAGAACTGTTGTAAGACATATTTCTTCTAGTTCCACTTGACCTTGATGAACCTGACCTCGTAGGAGGACTACTACTTCTTTGATAAGAGGAGCTACCGCTTCTTTGATAGGAAGGACTGCTTCTTTGTCTAGAATTATTTGAGGATCTAGTTCTGGTATTTGTAGAACTTGAGCGAGTAGTAGGTTGGCGACTTGTTCTGCTAGAGCTTCTTGTTGCGGTGCTGCTAGTTGTTCCGGCATATCTACTAAGATTAGTGCCTTTAGTTATATCGTTCGAAGTTCTTCTAGTTGATGAACTTCTATTAGTTGTGCTTGCCGTTCCAGTGCTAGTTGATCTTCTTCCAGTAGTAGAGGTGCTAGTGACAGCATTTCTTCCTGATGTACTATAGGAATCTCTTTTCCCATACGAACCATAATATGGAGGGTAATGTCCAGGGTTTCCAGGGTAATATGGAGGGTAATAGCCAGGGTATCCAGGGTAATATGGAGGTCTATATCCATAATAAGGAGGGTAGTATCCGCCTCCCCATCCATAACCATAATAAGGATATGAGTAAAATGGATTGTACCAATATGAGTTGCTCCAGCCGATACCAGCGTTAATAGTAATGCTTACATCATTTGTATAACCCCACGGAGCTTGTCCTTCTCCTCCGTAATCATTATAAGAATCTTCAGCGTAATAATAATCATCAACGTCGGTAAAAACCTCACCTTCATAAGGCTCACCTTCTTCTGTATAATTTAAGTCTTCTAATTGTTCAGAAAAATAATTGGATTGATCTTGAACAACAACAGTTTCTCTTGGAATTACAGTTTGAGTTTCATAAATCCCGTCACTATTGTATGCGCTTTGGTAACTTCCACAACCGTAAAAACTTACAAATATAAATACAAGTACAATTATTTGGGAGGCTTTTTGGCTTACTTTGTTTGAAACTCTCATAATCAATTGAAATTTTTATTGTTGGACAATTAAAAAAAACTAATTTTGTCGAAATTAACATTTTTTAATAAAGAAGACGCAAAGTTTGTGCCAAACTTTTGATTATGAGTAAGAATTTAACAAAGAGAGAAGTAGATTATTCCAAATGGTATAATGAGTTGGTGGTGAAAGCTGATTTGGCTGAAAATTCAGCAGTTAGAGGCTGTATGGTGATTAAACCCTATGGATATGCTATATGGGAAAACATGCAGGCTGAATTGGATAGAATGTTTAAAGAAACAGGTCATGAGAATGCATACTTTCCTTTATTCGTTCCAAAAAGTTTGTTTGAAGCTGAGGAAAAAAATGCAGAAGGTTTTGCAAAAGAATGTGCGGTTGTAACGCATTATAGATTGCAAAACGATCCGGATAATCCAGGGAAACTTCGCGTTGACCCCGCTGCAAAATTAGAAGAGGAGCTGGTGGTTCGTCCAACTTCTGAAGCCATTATATGGAATACCTTTAAAGGGTGGGTTCAATCATATAGAGATTTACCTTTGTTAATTAATCAATGGGCAAATGTTGTTCGTTGGGAGATGAGAACACGTTTGTTTTTGAGAACTACTGAATTTTTATGGCAAGAAGGTCATACGGCTCATACTACAAAAAGTGAAGCCTTAAAAGAAGCTATGTTAATGCAAAAAGTCTATGCTGAGTTTGCTGAAAATTATATGGCTATGCCTGTTGTTAAAGGATCTAAATCTGAAAGTGAACGATTTGCAGGTGCGGATGAAACCTATACAATTGAAGCATTAATGCAAGATGGAAAAGCACTTCAGGCTGGTACTTCACATTTTTTAGGTCAAAATTTCGCAAAAGCATTTGATGTTAAATACACTTCTAAAGAAGGAAAGCAAGAATATGTTTGGGCTACGTCATGGGGTGTTTCTACGCGCTTAATAGGAGGTCTAATTATGACGCACTCTGATGACTTGGGATTGGTTTTACCTCCAAAATTGGCGCCTATTCAGGTGGTAATCGTTCCTATTTATAAAGGGGATGAGCAACTGGAGGCGATTTCAAATAAAGTTGATGTCTTTGTAAAGGAATTAAGAAAAAGAGGCGTATCAGTAAAATTTGATGATAGAGATACGTATAGACCGGGAGCTAAATTTGCAGAATATGAGTTAAAAGGCGTACCTGTAAGAATAGCAATTGGTAAAAGAGATCTTGAAAATAACACTGTTGAGGTAGCTAGAAGAGATACCTTAGAGAAAGAAACAGTTTCACAAGATAATGTAGTCGATTTTATTACGGAGTTATTAGAGAAGATTCAAAATAATTTATTTAACAAGGCAATTGGCTTTAGAGAAGCGCATACAACCGAAGTTGATACGTTTGAAGAATTTAAAAAAGCGATTGAAATTAAAGGTGGATTTGTGCTGGCACATTGGGATGGAACCATAGAAACGGAAGATAAAATAAAAGAATTGACAAAAGCGAGTATAAGATGTATTCCTTTAGACGGAAAAATTGAGGAAGGAAAGTGCGTATTTACTGGGGAAAAGTCAACTCAAAGAGTATTATTTGCAAAAGCCTATTAAATTTTTTGAAAAAAGTTTTGAGAACTCAAAAATAGTTGTATTTTTGCATCCGCAATGACGAAATACTGTCATCGTAAAAAAAGTAACGGTCCGTTCGTCTAGGGGTTAGGACGCATGGTTTTCATCCATGTAACAGGGGTTCGATTCCCCTACGGACTACAAAATTTAATTAAAAAATTAAAAATGGCAAATCACAAGTCAGCATTAAAGAGAATTAGAACGAATCGCGTTAAGCAATTGAGAAATAAATATCAGCATAAAACTACTCGTAATGCTGTTAGAGTTTTGAGAGCTGCGACTGAAAAGGAAGTGGCTGTAGAAATGTTTCCTAAGGTTGCATCAATGCTAGATAAATTAGCGAAGAACAATGTTATTCACAAAAACAAAGCGAGTAACTTGAAATCTAAATTAGCGAAGCACGTAGCTGCCATTTAATTTTTTAAATAAAATACAAATAAAAGCATCCAATTTGGATGCTTTTTTTGTTTCTAAATGTATTTAATCATTAGTAGTTCTTCAAAGGTCGACACCAGTATTTAGGGATCAGTCGAAATAGCTTTGGCGGTTTATTTTAAGTATTAATGATTAGTTAACCAAACAAGAAGAATAGCGCTCTACTAAAGTCTCTTAAAAGAGCTCTAAGTACTTTTATTTTGGTGTTAAAAGATTCGGCTGAAGCGTTTGTACTTCTGTTGTCGAGGTAGTTTAGTTATTCTTATAAAACGAAAAGGGGTTTTTAAACAATGGTATTAAAGCTTTTAAGCTAAGCTTTCTTTCTACTGAATTACCTTAAGTGTGATGAGGTTTTGGCCTAAATATGTATCCTAAAACTTTATTTATTTACTTTTTTTAGAATTCGGAATTTAACTACCACTCATAAGATCTATTGGCGTCTAACCTAATAAAGATAAAAAGTAATACGGTGAATCCCCAAAGAGCGGACCCTCCGTAGCTAAAAAAGGGTAGTGGGATACCAATTGTTGGAAGTAAGCCTAATACCATTCCTATATTAATCGTAAAATGCATAAAGAATATGGCGGCGATACTGTGGCCATAAACACGGGTGAATTTTGATTTTTGACGTTCAGCAATTTGAATGATTCTTAATAAAAATAAAACGAATAGAATTATAACGGTTGTGCTTCCAATAAATCCCCATTCTTCACCAACTATAGTGAAAATATAGTCTGTTTGGTTTTCAGGAACAAATCCTCCCTGTGTTCTTTCGCCTTCTAAAAAACCCTTTCCTGTAAAACCTCCAGAGGCAATAGTTGTCACAGATTGATTCGTATTGTAACCAATATTTTTAAGATCCACAGTTTTTCCAAGTAGAATATTGAATCTGTCTCTGTGCCGTTGTTCAAATACATGATTAAAAACCAAATCAACACTAAAAATAAAAAGTACTGAAGCCAAGTATATTCCAATAATTTTGATCCATCCTTTTTTGAGTGCTTTTTTTCTATAGAAAATAAAATAGGATAGGATAACTGCAAAAACGAACAATGATCCAATTAAAGTGGATAGGAATCCAAAATATAATGTGATTACAAATAACAATGCAGCTATAAAGCCAATTGTAATATAATAAATAGGCAATCCTTCTCGGTATAAAACAAATATAAAAGCGGTATATACCAATGCTGAACCGGGGTCAGGTTGCAAGGTTATAAGAAGGGCAGGGAAAAATAAAATTATAAATGCTTGTAGCTGGGTATTTAATTTTTTTAAGTTGAATAGTTTATCACTTACTAGCTTTGCAATTGCTAGGGCTGTAGCTGCTTTAGCGAATTCTGAAGGCTGAAGACTGAATCCACCAAAATCGTACCATGAAGTTGCTCCATTGATGTTTTTTCCAATTATAAAGAGGCCGGCAAGTAAAAAAAGACTTACTACATATATTATTGAAGCATATTTTTCATAAAATTTTGCGTCAAAGATGAGAATCAATATAATTAGCGGAATACTAAGTCCAATCCAAATAAGTTGCTTTCCATACTCTGTAGAGAAATTTAGCAAATCGAAATTGTTTTCAGTAATAGTAGCAGAATAAATATTTAACCATCCAATAAAAATCAAACAGGCGTATAGAAAGACCAAGACCCAGTCAATTCCATGAAATATGTTCATTTTTTTACTTCTCAACTTGTTCTTCTTTTAATAATTGTTTGTCATATTCCTCCTGAATACTACCATTAAACATACGCTTTTCATCACGAGGCCGACTGGTTTTCCCATTTAAATAATTTTCAATCATTAAAGTTGCAATTGGGCCAGCCCAGCGTGAACCCCAATAGCCATTTTCTACAAATACAGCAATGGCAATTTTAGGATTATCTTTTGGCGCAAATGCAATAAAAATTGAATGGTCTTGCCCATGTGGATTTTCAGCAGTTCCTGTTTTTCCGCAAATTTCAATACCAGAAACCCTCGACCAATGCGCTGTTCCTTGCGGACTTTCAACAACATTGAATAATCCTTCAATAACAGGTTCGAAATGTTTTTTATCTATGGTAGTATAATTTTTTTTGGTAAATTTTTCATTTAAGGGTACACCATCAATATGTTTTGCAATATGAGGTGTGAAATAAAAACCGCGATTGGCAACAGCTGTGGTCATATTTGCCAATTGGATAGGAGTGGTTAAAACTTCTCCTTGGCCAATGGCATTTGAAATTGTTGCAGTTGCGCGCCATCTTCCATTTGGGTACCATTTATTGTATAAATTACCATCAGGAACCAAGCCTTTTCTACCAACAGATAAATCGTTGTGTAAGAAGTTTCCAAGTCCAAAACTTTTAAGGTGGTTACTCCAAGTATCCACCCCTTCGGCAGCAGAAGGGTACTTTTCAATTGTTTTTCTGTAGGCATTTGCAAAATAGCTATTACACGAACGGTAAATAGCTTTGTTTAAAGCTACGGGGCTTCCAAATGTATTGCAGTGACAAGCCATAGTTCGGTTTCCATAGTGGTATTTATTGTT
>JADWMI010000015.1:11276-18931 GCA_015767395.1 Bacteroidota bacterium
TCAATGGCAACAATACCACCTCTTTTATTAATCATAAGGGCTTCACCATATTGCTGTAATTTGCTATCTATTGTTAATGTAATGTCATTACCAGGAATAGGAAGTGTATCATAAATACCATTTTTATAAGAGCCAATTTCTTTATTATAACGGTCTCTTTGAATAAATTTCACGCCTTTTGTGCCACGTAAAATTTCTTCATATGTTTTTTCGATTCCAGCGGTTCCAATTAATTCACCCAATTGATAATATGGGTTCTTCTGAATCATTCCTTCGTTTACCTCACTAATATAGCCCAAAACATTTGGTGCTGATTTAATAGGGTATTCTCTCAATGATCTTTTCTGAATATAAAACCCTTTAAATTTGTATAATTTCTCTTGTAAATAAGCAAAATCATTCTTAGATAGTTGTGCAACAAATGTTGATGGAATTCTTGTTGAATAGCGACGAGCCCTATTCATTTTTTTTAGAAAATCTTCCTTAGTGATTTTTAATAATCTGCAAAAATCAAGAGTATCTAAAGGTTTTACTTCTCGTGGAATTACCATAACGTCGTAAGACAATTGGTTGGCTATTAGCAGTACACCGTTTCTGTCATAAACATAACCTCTTTCAGGGTAATCATAGGTGACTTTGACTGCTGAATTTTTTAAAGGATGAATGCTATATTCATTACTTACTACTTGTAAATAAAACAAACGTGCAATAAACACCAAACTAGTGAAAATGATTACAACAGATAATAAGCCAATTCTTTTCATTTATTTCTTGTTTGTAAATAAAGCGATCCCAAGAATAATCAGAATTATGGTGAAAACACTTGTTGAAAGTGCGTTTGAAATAACTGAAATAACATCTTTAAAGCTAAAATAGGCCAAGCTAAAAACAATTAAATGATGAATAATGGTTAATACAGCTATAAATAAGAATGCTTTGCTGAATGAGACGGTTCTTAAATTAAATGAATAATAATCAAAATCAGATTTGTTTAATACAAGTTTTAATATTGGCAGTCTTATAAATGCAATGAATAAAGTTGCAGCTGCATTTATACCACCAGAATCTGAAAAAAAATCAACTGACAGACCAAGAATAAAACTCAAAATTAACAATAAGCTTATGTTTTTACGAAAAGGAAATAGAAATATCCAAGCAATATAAATCATTGGATTGATGAACCCAAATAAGTTTATATGATTAAATACAACTACTTGAAGTAGTATTAGACCAATAAAACGGAAACTATTAGTTAGTGTTAAATTATTCATCTATTGTTGTTCTATTGTTGTTTGCTCTAAGCTAAGTTGTTCAATTTTTTGGAGGTTTTTAACAACCTGAACATGTTCAAGAGCACTCATATCATTAAACAAAACAACGTTAATTTTAGTGTATTGGTTGTTTTTAATGTCATAATCTTTTATTATTCCAACGGGTATTCCTTCAGGAAATAAGGATGATTTTCCTCCAGTAATAATTGTATCGCCTTTGTTGATCACGGCTTGTCTTGGAATATCGGTAATTTGTGTTGTATTGTAATCAAGACCATTCCAAATCATAGTACCAAAATGCGTGCTATTTTTTAAACGTACGTTAATTTTAGATTTACTATTTAAAATGGATAATACAGTAGCGTATTTGGATGAAGTGTTTTTAATTACGCCAATAATTCCCTGTCCGTTTATGATGCCCATTTCAGTGTCTAAGCCATTGTCACTCCCTTTGTTTATGGTTAAATAATTATTCCTTTTTGTATAATTATTGTTTATGATTTTAGCTGTTGTATATTCATATTTTTGATCATATAACAAAGAGTCGGTAACCATATAGGTGACTGGATTAAAATCAATAACTCTTTTTTCTAGTAAATTTTTTAGGGCTGTATTTTCTTCTATTAGCAACTGGTTTTCAGTTTTTAAATGAAGATATTCAGTAATGTTATTTATTTTGTTGTAAAAGCTACCAGAAATCAGGTTTGCGGAATTAACAAATTTACTTTTATGATAAGAATGGTGTTGTATTGTAAAATAAAACGCAAAAATTTCCAATAATAAAAACAGCAGGAAAAATCTGAATTTTTTAATAAAATAAATTAATTGCTGCATATATTAATTGTAATATAAAGTACTATTTCATTAATACATTTTTGAATTTTTCTAAATCTTTTAAAGCTGTTCCTGTTCCTCTAACAACCGCTCTTAAAGGGTCTTCAGCAACATAAACTGGTAAATCTGTTTTTCTAGATAAACGTTTGTCTAAACCGCGAAGCATGGATCCACCACCTGCTAAATAAATACCGGTATTATAAATATCAGCAGCCAATTCAGGAGGTGTTTTTGAAAGTGTTTCCATAACAGCATCCTCAATTCTTAAAATTGATTTGTCTAAAGCTTTTGAAATTTCTCTATATGAAACTTGCACTTGTTTTGGTTTTCCGCTCAATAAATCACGACCTTGAACCAACATGTCATCTGGAGGTGTTTCTAAATCTTCTGTAGCAGCCCCAACCTGAATTTTAATTTTTTCAGCAGTGCGCTCACCCACATATAAATTATGTTGTGTTCTCATATAATAAGCAATATCTGCGGTAAATACATCGCCCGCAACTTTTACAGATTTGTCACAAACAATTCCACCCAAAGCAATTACAGCAATTTCTGTAGTACCTCCTCCTATATCAATAATCATATTTCCTTTAGGCTCCATGATATCAATACCAATACCAATAGCTGCAGCCATTGGTTCATGAATTAAATAAATTTCTTTTGCATTCATGTGTTCTGCAGAATCAATTACGGCTCTTTTTTCAACTTCAGTGATACCTGATGGAATGCAAATAACCATTCGTAAGGAAGGCGTGAAAAATTTCTTTTTAATACTTGGTATGTTTCTGATAAACTCCTTTATCATTTGTTCCGAAGCCTCAAAATCAGCAATTACACCATCTTTTAAGGGTCTAATTGTTTTTATGTTTTCATGCGTTTTTCCTTGCATTAAACTAGCTTTATGACCAGTTGCGATAATTTTGCCATTTGTTCTATCTCTGGCGACTATGGAAGGAGCATCAACTACTACCTTTCCATCGTGAATAATAAGGGTATTTGCCGTGCCTAAATCAATGGCAATATCCTCAGTCATAAAGTCGAAAAAACTCATATATTTATATTGTTATTTGTTTTTAATTAGTTGAATTCTCAAAGTTACTAAATTAGTGTTTAAAATGACGTGTGCCAGTAAATACCATACCAATGTTATTTTCATTACAATAATCAATAGATAATTGATCTTTGATTGAACCTCCAGGCTGAATTACGGCCTCAATTCCAACATTTCCTGCAATTTCTACACAATCTGGGAAAGGGAAAAATGCATCACTTGCCATTACAGCACCTTTTAAATCAAATTTAAACGTCTTTGCTTTTGTAATGGCTTGCTCTAAAGCATCAACTCTTGATGTTTGCCCAGTTCCACCAGCACAAAGTTGTTTGTTTTTAACTAAAATTATTGTATTCGATTTTGTGTGCTTACAAATTTTTGAAGCAAATAATAAATCTTCAATTTCTGAATCTGAAACAACTCTTTTAGTAACGTTTTTTATTCCTTCTTTAGTATCAGTTCTGTTATTTGGCTCTTGTGCTAAAACACCATTAAGAGCAGAACGGTAACTTATATTTGACGATTCAACTTCTTTTTGAATTAAAATAATTCTATTTTTTTTCCCTTTTAAAACTTTCAAAGCAGAATCTGAATAGGAAGGAGCAATTACAACCTCACAAAACAAACTATGAATTTCTAAAGCAGTAGCCTCATCAATTTCCCTGTTAGCAATCAAAACACCTCCAAAAGCGGAAGTTGGATCTCCTGCCAAGGCATCAATATAGGCCTGAGCCAAGGTATCTCTTTGTGCGAATCCACAGGCATTGTTATGTTTTAAAATTGCAAATGTTGGTGCTTCATTTTTAAATTCTTTAATTAAATTTACGGCAGCATCAACATCTAATAAGTTATTGAAAGAAAGTTCTTTTCCATGTAATTGTTCGAATAATTCATCAAGGTTTCCGTAGAAAAATCCTTTTTGATGAGGATTCTCACCATATCTCAATTGTTTAGCAATATCAAAACTTTGTCTAAACACAGGCTGATCATCATTCATATAATTAAAGATCGCAGTGTCATAGTGACTAGAAGCAGCAAAAGATTTTGCAGCAAAATCCTTACGGTTAGCCAATGTTGTAGCGCCGTTATTTTCTGTTATAATGTTTAAAAATTCATTGTATTGCTCCATTGAAGAAACGCAAATAACATCTTTAAAGTTTTTAGCAGCAGCTCTAATTAATGAGATTCCACCAATATCTATTTTTTCAATAATATCTTGTTCTGGAGCTCCACTTGCCACTGTTTTTTCAAACGGGTATAAATCAACAATTACAATATCCATTTCTGGAATGTCGAACTCTTGTAATTGTGCTTGATCACTTTCATTTTCACGTCTAGCTAAAATTCCTCCAAAAACTTTTGGGTGTAATGTTTTAACTCTTCCACCTAGAATTGAAGGGTATGATGTTAAATCTTCAACAGGTACTACATTTATACCTAGTTCTTTAATAAAACTTTCTGTTCCTCCAGTCGAATAAATTGTAATTCCAAGTTCATTTAATTTTTGAACAATTGGACCTAAACCATCTTTGTGAAATACGGAAATTAATGCTGTTTTTGCGTTTTTAGTAGAGTTCATGTGTTGTATTATTGCTTAAGCGCAAAGCTAATAATTATCAGCTATTTAAACAATACAAAACGAAGGATAATTTCAATTATTTATTTTTGGTTTTTGAAAGAAATCTAGTGACCAATTCGTTGTAATTTAGAGGGGGATCATTGTCTTGATGTTTCCCTATAAGTATTTTCAAAAAAGTTAACTTTTTTGAAAAAAAATCACTGTCTCTGTTGGTGCGGTTATGTTGAGTTTGTTTTAACATTTCTACTGATTTTTTGGAAATGAAATAAAACTTTGGGGGAGATATTAACCAAATTTAATTAAAATTATTTAAAAATGAAAATTTATATAGAATTTGAAATGTAGCCTGTCTTTTTAGAAATATTTTTTTTGTAATTTATTAATCCTTTTTAACCTTTATTCTAAATCGATCTACTAATTCATTATAGTTTAACGAGGTTTTAGTTTTTTGAGTTTTACTTGAAAAGGTATTTAAAAAAGTTTTTTTTATATCGTTTAGCACTATGTCGTTTATTTTTGAATTTAGTTATCATTAATTAAATAATAATAACATAGAAGAGTAATGGGGAGATCTAAAAAGTTTTCTATGTGGTTTGTAAAATTAACTGTGAAGCTTTTTTACAAATAAATTCAAGTAAAATTTCATCATCTTTTGTGAAAGGGTTTACTGTATGAGAATCGATGTCAATTTGACCAATATTTTCTTTATTTACAAAAATTGGAATTACAATTTCACTTTTTACTTTCCATCCACATGAAATATAATTGTCTTGAGCAGTAACATCAGGAACAATAAAGTTTTCATTGCTTAAAGCTACTTGCCCACAGATGCCTTTACCAAAAGGTATAATTTCATGATTGGTTGGTTCACCAGCAAATTGAGCTAATTTTAATTCGTTTTTATCTTCGTTTTTAAAATAAAAACCAACCCAATCGTAATAGTCAATTTCTTGTTTTAAATAATTACAAATATTTTGAAGTTTTTCCGAAACAGATGTATTCTGGTCTAATATATTATTTATTGACTTTTTTAACTGTTGAATATTCATATTAATTTGTAGTTTTATGCAAAATTAAAATTCTTTTTTAGTGAAAAGTAATAAATTGATAGTTATATTTTTAATTAAATTTTTTGGCACCTATGCAATACTCTTTTTTAGTTATTCTTATTATTTAGAAAGCACACAGGAAAAAAACAATATTTACGCTTGTGCGCCTATTACAAGAGATGTTGCCAATCAAACTGAGTTTTTATTAAATAGTTTTGGGTATGAGGCTGAAGTAAAACAACATCCAGATGAGGTTTCAATGATGTTAAATATTAACAATGTTTACATTGCGCGTGTTGTTGAAGGTTGTAATGCCATAAGTATTATCATTTTGTTTATTTCATTTATTGTTGCTTTCTCTTCAAAATTTACTATAACGGCACTTTATATATTGTTTGGAAGTCTAATAATTTACACTGTGAATATTGTTAGAATTGCAATTATTACCGTAGCAATGTATGAATATCCTGAGTATCAAAAAATATTGCACGATATTGTTTTTCCGTCTATAATTTATGGAATTACCTTTTTGCTTTGGTTTATTTGGGTGAGACAATTTTCAAAAATTAAAAAATGAAAAAGCTAAGTAATATAGTTTTGATTGTGTTTTTATTTGGATTGTTAATTGCCGTTCGAGGATTTGTTTCTCCTTATTTTTATGATCCCTTGAACGAGTATTTTAAAAGGGAATACTTATATTCTTCAATTCCTGAAATAAATTTTAACTTGTATTTTTTACATATTTTTTTCAGATATATTTTGAATGCAATTATTTCTTTGGGGTTAATTTATTTGTTATTTAAGAGTCGAAAATTAATTATATTTTCAATTAAGTTCTATGTAATTTCTTTTATTGTATTAAGCTTGTTGCTGTTTGTTATTTTGAAGTTTAATGATTTTGAAGGTTATATGTTGGTTTTTTATGTGAGAAGATTTTTAATTCAACCTGTATTTGTATTTATTTTATTGCCAGCCTTTTATTACCAAAAATTAAAAGAAAGCAATTAATTATTAAACGGAATTTTTTTGAAGCATAAAATTTATTATTTTTGAGAAGAATTTAGGATAATCTAATTTTTAAAATAAAAAAATCGAACAAAATGAAGAAATCAATTTTAGTAGTAGTTGCAATATTTTCAATTGCTGTAATGTTTACATCTTGCAAGGAAACAAAAAAAGATGTAGACAAGCATGAGATGCACGAGCATGAAGCTGGTGAAACTGCTCACAATGCATATCAATGCCCAATGGACTGTGAAAAAGGGAAAACTTACGAAAAAGAAGGGAATTGCCCAGTTTGCAAAATGGATTTAAAAGCCAATGAAGGTGAAATGGAGCACGCTGAAGGCTGTACTTGTAAAGATGGTGGAGAATGTGCATGTGAAGAAGGGAAATGCCAATGTAAATCTGAAACAGCATCAGTAGCTAAAGAATGCGGAAAATGTGAACCTGGACAATGTACTTGTAAATCTGAAACAGCGTCTAGTACTACTTGTACAAAATGCGAGCCTGGAAAATGTACTTGCAAAGCTATAGCTGTTCCTGCTCCTAAAGCAAGTTCAGGATGTGGATCTAAAGGAAGCGCTGGATGTAAAAAAAGTTGTAATTCTAAAGTGTGATAAAGTAAAATTGTAATAAAAAAACCCGATTAACATTAGTTAATCGGGTTTTTTTATGCTTTTTTTGAAGTAATTAAAATTGTAAAAGTGTTTTTATTTTGTCGTCAGAAACATATTTATGAAGAACTTCTCTCCCGGGTAAAAAAGTTAAATCCATAATAAAATTAAAGCCAGCAATTTCTGCACCACATTTTAAAATAATTTCTGCAGCTGCAGCTGATGTTCCTCCAGTAGCAAGTAAGTCATCATGAA
>JADWMI010000367.1 GCA_015767395.1 Bacteroidota bacterium
CCATATAACGCATTAATTCTGCCAATTTCGAAATTCCATCAGCCAATTCAGGAGCATTATGTTTTAAAGATTTTGCAAATAAACTATTTAAAACATTAAACAAAAAATGAGGGTTAATTTTAGACTTTAAAAAAGCCATTTCTGTAAATAATTTATCTTCAAGCAATACCCTTTTTAGTTTTTCATTTTGCATCCAATATTTAAGTAATGAATAAGATAATGCAACTAGTAATATAAAGAATCCAATAGCTAAATTATAGAAGAAATAAACTGGAAAGGACTCACTCTCAGAAGAGAAAAAATTGACTAGGTAATTATAATCTATAAAACTCTCAAATAAAGTAAAGCTTAAAAGCACCGCAGCTAATAAAAAGATTAACGTCTTTGTTTTTTTTAAACGTAAGAATTTTGGAACTATGAGAAAGGCAGTTGTATAAAAAATGACTTGGTTCATAAGCATCCCAAACAGTAACGCAACCCAATAAGGGCCTTCATCTTTCCTAAAATCTCCTATAGTTGATGTATATTTTAGAATTAAAAAGTACCCAATTGCCCATACCAGAATATGAATTAAAGGTTCTAAATATTTTTTCATGTGATATGCTTTCTTTTCCAAAATAAAGAAATTAATACGACCCAAATATAGCTAAGTGATAATTAGGCCTATTCTAGTGACCAATTTATTTAATCATGTGAAGTTTAGGGTTCTTCACGTAGAGAGAACAATCTACCACATTATAATACGCAGCCGTCACATTCATTTTGAAGTACTGATTTTCGGTCTTAATCTTACTCAAAATTAAATGTAAAATCATAATAAAATGAAAAAAATATCAGCAATTACATTCGTTTTAATCTTTGGATTAAACACTTTTGGACAATCAATTTCGAACGATGAAATTATAAAGAATATTGACGCTTTATTCCAAAGTTACTCAAACTATGATCGTTTTATTGGCAATGTTTTAATAAGTCATGATAACAGCATTATTTATGAAAAAAGTTTTGGTTATGCCGATATGGAAAATCGCAAAAAGAATACTAAAAAATCAATTTTTAGCATCGCCTCAGTTACCAAATCATTGACTGCTGTTGGTATTATGAAATTAGTTGAAGATGGCCAGTTAACATTAGAAACACCTATTATTACTTATTTCCCAAATTTTATACCGGACTATTCCAAAGACATTACAATTCGTCATTTGTTAAACCATAGTTCAGGTATGCAAGCTAATGTAGGTAGAATAGACGACCAGGGTAATGGTTTAATGCCTGGAGAAAACCGTATTACATTAAATGAGCTTTTCCAAGAATTTAAAGGTTCAAAAATAAAATTTGAACCAGGAACAGGTTATGAATATAATAATTTTGGATATACGCTTTTAGCATATATTATTGAAAATGTAAGTAAAAAGTCTTATGCTGACTATATGGAACAAGCTGTTTTTAAACCTGCTAACATGAAAAACACGGCTGTTGACACCTATAAGGTTTTAAACCAAAGAGCTTTCCCTCATATAGGCTTAGGTATGAATGAGTTTAAAAAATTTAGTTCTCCTGTGCACTCATCTTGGATAACTGCTGCTGGAAATATTAATTCTACTACGGGTGATTTATATAATTTCATGAAGGCTTTAGAAAACGGAATATTATTAAAACCAGCAACTGTGGATAAACTTTATACCTATACGCAACCTATAGGATTTAATGATTCGGAATATGGATTAGGGTGGAGAATTGAAAATAAAGGGGGCGAAAAATGGGTAAACCATACCGGCCTACTTCCTGGTGTTACTTCCATAATAGGTTCATTACCCCAAAAAAATATTAAAATTATCATCCTATCCAATGCAACTTCTACTAATCTAATTACAGAAAATGATTTTCAAGGTAAAAGTCAGTTTGTTGATGGAGAAATAATTGATAATGTTATTGCTGTATTACAAGGTAAAGAGCCAGAATTACTCCCATTAGCGGTTAAGATCAATAACCAAAATACTGTAGACTTCAGTAGAACGTATACGCTGGATAATAACCATTCATTGATTCTAGCTAAAAAAGGTGATGACTATTCACTTGAAACAATAGGTACAGAATCTTGGTCAGTTTTTACATATCAATTTTCAAGAAATGCCAAAGAAGATAATAAATCTAGTGAAATTGCTTTGTATTTTGCGAATGCAATGAGTACCCAAAATTTCGAAGGACTTTCTAATTATGCTAATGATGATATGAAAAAGTTTTTAGGCACAGAAGAAGGTATCAATCAGTTAAAAGGAATGTGGGCTTATTTTATAAAACAGGGTGGGAAATTCAAATCTTACAATATTTATAAAATTGAAGGAGAAGATACTAAAACGGTAAATATTAGATTCCATTTTCAAAAAGAAGACATTGGGTTTATTTTAGGAATGAACTCTACGAATCAAATTCAAGGCATGTTTATGGATGATGCTATTAAAACAAGTCATTTCAATACCGTAAAGTTAATACCAACAGGTGAAAATGAATTTTTCATTAATGGTCATCAAAATGGTGGGATGCAGGATTTAATAATAAAAGTTTCTGAAAATGGATTAACCATAATAGATGATAATACAAATTTCATAGCAAGGGTTCTATCTTCAAATAGAGCAAGAAAATAGCCAGCCGCTAACAAAGACGGGTATAAAACGTTAGCAAACTAAAGCAGAAATATTTATCTCAATAATTTGTATTCCATTAGCCTTACCATATAAGCGATATTACACCATAAATTGTTAGTTACCTATTTGAACTAACTACATCTGTGGGAAGTGCTGTAAAATGGCCGGTTATTCGAACGGAATAAAGTAAAAGCCCCATGTCCCACAAAATCTTCGTTTTGAAGGACTTTCCAAAACAATGACATGATAATGATTTTTTTCACTAGTGTTTTTCCCGGTGCC
>JADWMI010000368.1:0-1702 GCA_015767395.1 Bacteroidota bacterium
GTATATTTTGCAAAACCTTCTATTAATAATGAACCTCCTGCTACAGGTTTCGCAGATAATGTATGTCCCCACCATTGATGTGAAACTTCATGAATTGTTCTTTTTGCAACCAAATTAAAGGTTTCTGGATTGCTTACATCAGTCAAATACAATCTGTCTTCTGTCATAGAAATCATCCCAGGATGTGCAAATCCACCAAAAGGCCAATGCGCAGGAATTTCTGCAATTCTGATATGATCAAAATTGTATGCACCAAAGTTTTCTTGACAATAATCTAACGTTTGCTTTATGCTATTTTCAACGTCTTCAATATTAAAATGATGCTTTGCGTCGTAATATTGTTCTATTGAAATTCCTTTATGGACTGTTTTCTGAGTTGCATACTTTGCTGAGAAATAAGCCATTACTGGTAAAATTTTACCCTTTGATTTATAATGATAATAATTTCTTTCATTTTCAGACCACTCTTTAATTAATCTTCCTGAACTTAATGCAGTTTGATCACTGTTTGTAGAAACAATTGTTTCAAACCTAATTTTTTCATTTTTGACGTCTTCAGAAACAATATGTGATGCCAAATTAAGATCTTCAACTCTTTCAGGTAAATTTCTTTTTTGACGTTCAATACTATTTCTTATTTCCAATCCAGGGCCATATCCTAAAACAGGGTCAAAATTTCTATGAATAATATAGCTTCCATTTTTAACCATTGAATTATCTTCATCATATCCTTTTAATGACTTCTTAAATTCATAGCTAAATTTTACAGAATCATTTGGCTGTAATGCTTTCTTGAACTTAAATAAATACGTCCCAAATAGACTGTCATGTGCTACTAAAACTGCATTTTCTATCGCTATATTTTCTAACGGAACTCTTTCATGGATAAAAACTTCTGACAATAGTTTCTCACTGTTGTTTTTCAATATATAATTAGCTTTCACAGCATAATTCCGCTCATTTGGATAGATTGCCACTTCTGTTTTTTTAGAGGTAGTAATCGGTCTCTCCAAGCTTTCATACTTTTTAAATTTTCGTTCATAGTTTTCTCTAAAATCTAAATTATCATTACTGGTTTCATAATCAGATACCATATTTACATTGTAAAAAACCAAACTTCCTGCTCCAATAAACAATAGGATAAAAAAAGTGAATGCTAATTTCTCTAGTCTCGACCAACCATATTTTAGCTGTTTTAGTTTCATTGAAAAAGTAGCAACTACGCCTCTATTCCAAATTTTAAATGAAATTAAGACCAATAGCATTCCTAATGCAAACCAATACACTGCTAAGTGATCAAATAAACTAGAAACTCCGTTAAAGCCATCCATATTATTATAGCCTACTCTTGGCATAAAACCAATGCTTGTTAATGGATGCTCTAAACCTAACATTCCAGCTTTTAAACTTAGAAGAACGATCAATCCAAAAATCCCCATTCCCATGTATTTATTGGTAACCAAACTATTTACAAACAAGGCAATCATACAAAATATAGCCAGTTGTAATCCATAATGATAATATAATGAAGCGTATATACCAAATTCAAAGTTTGTGTAGTTTAAACTGATTTGAAATGCCATGCACATTAAAATTCCAATTGTAATTAAAATAATGGGTAACAATAACAAAGCACTGAATTTTGATAAAAAGAAAACCCAATTTTTAACTGGAGTAGCATCAACAATAAGATTAAAGTTTA
>JADWMI010000368.1:1802-2926 GCA_015767395.1 Bacteroidota bacterium
AATTGCGTATTCTTTTGAAAAGGAGTCCAATATTGAGTTTGCTCAAAAAATGCAGCGATTCCGAACGGATCTGCAATTGCTGCCATCGCCATGCTTTCTGGAGAAGCCGGAACTGCTTGTGCCATTAATGGCGAATTTAAAAAGATAGAACTTACAAAATACAACATGTAAATAAATACTGCACTTACATACGTAGCGGTACTATTTTTAGTTAATGTACTTACAGAGAATATTATTGTTGAGCAGATAAAAATGTTCGGGATTACGATATACAGCAAAGGTTGTACATACGTCATTAACTGAAAATCTGCGATTCTTTCTGTATCTAAATTAGAAGTGTTAATTCCCAAAAAATATCCAAAAAGAAAAGGCGAAAATGCAAGAACACTAAAAATGAATGTTCCTAAAAAACGGCTCCAAAAGTAGTGACTCTTTTTTATTGAAGAACTATAAATTAAACTCTCCATATTGTGTTGTTTGTCTCTAAGCATAGCGCTTATTGCAAAAAACATTGTTATAAATACACTTGCTAAAGTAAGAATGCTTGTATAAAAATAAACTTGATATACAGCGTTAAAATTAACGCCTTTAGGAGCAAAACCTTGGCTACCAATAAATACACCTATTGCTAAAAATAAGAATGCAAATATTGGAAAGGCTCTTTGTTTTAATTGATAAAAAACTTCGAATTGGATTAATTTTTTAAACATAACCTAGGCTGTTTTTATTGCTTGATTAAACAATGTTGCGAAATAAAAATCTTCTAAATTTGGTGTTATACTATCAAATCCAGCTTCAGGTTTATTTTCTGATAATACGCGAATTTGAGTTTCTCCCGATACGAGTTTTGTAGAGATAACATCAAAAGCTTTTTTATAAATTTTAATATCTTTTTTAGGGATGATTTTTGTCCAAATTTTTCCTTCAATCGAAGCGACGAGTTCTTTTGGATTGCCTTGAGAGATTATTTCACCATTAGCAAGAATGGCCATTTTAGGACATAAATTTCTTACATCTTCCACAATGTGAGTGGAAAGAATAACAATCACATTTTCTCCAATCTCACTCAATAAATTTAAAAAACGGTTGCTTTCTTCCGGGTCTAAACCAGCGGTTGGTTCATC
>JADWMI010000369.1 GCA_015767395.1 Bacteroidota bacterium
TTTTTTATGATGTTAAATTTTTAAGATACTTTAATCCAAGGTTTTCCTACTTTTAATAAGTTTTTTCCTGCAACATCATTAATTATTATAGCAGCCATCATATACCAAGCGCTTAATGCACATATAATTAAAACATAAGCTGCAGCAGTTGTAAATTGTGGAAATCCAAAATGCGCGACATCTAATAGGATAAAACCAACAACCAATGTGCTAAATGTAAAGGCCATTGCAGTATGAATAAAGAAAGAAGCAATGCAAAATATAATAGTTAAGAAAGTCCATCCAATAAGGTAGAATCCAACATCAGTTCCTGAAGATTCGTAAATCTCAAAATGGTTTAATATCCAAATAACACCCAGTCCTAACCAAAATGAACCATAACTTGAAAATGCGGCAAAGCCAAAATTATTTCCTGTTTTTTGTTCCATAAAACCAGCAACTAGTTGTGCGAGTCCTCCAAATATGAAACCCATAGATACGACCGGACCTAAACCACACCATCCTAAATTGTGAAATTGTAATAAAAGGGTTGTTAATCCAAATCCTGCTAAACCAACCACAGCTGGGTTTCCTAATTTTATTGTACTCATTTTTTATTGTTTTTTTATAAATTTTAAAAGACGAGCAAAATACCTACATTATCATCGCATACTTACTGATTTTTATCATCAATTCAGCGTATTTACGATAACGTTTTCGTTCATAATATTTTAACTATGAATAAATGTAATTCGGCCCAGGTTTAAAACTTTTATTTCATTTCACCAATTATTACTAAATTCAAAAGTGTAAATTTGAATTAGAAAATTAATTAATAAGTCTTCTAAAAAAAACAATGAATTATGGAATCGTTAAAAGGAAAAAAAGCATTAATTACCGGTGCAGGAAAAGGAATTGGAAAGGCATTGGCTATTGCATTTGCTAAAGAAGGTATCTCTGTCGCTTTGCTATCACGTACCACTACTGATCTTGAAGAAGTAGCTGAACAAGTTCGTGCTTTTGGGGTAGAAGCATTGGTTGTTGAAGCAGATGTTTCTAATTTGAATGCTGTGAATGATGCAGCCGACAAAGTATTAAAATCTTTTGGAACAATCGATATCTTGGTTAATAACGCTGGTATTGGAAAGTTTGGAAACTTTATGGATTTGGAGCCTTCAGCTTGGGAACAAGTAATAAATATTAATTTAATGGGGGCTTATTATGTTACGCGCGCTTTTTTACCTCAAATGATTGAAAGAAAAATAGGTGATATTATCAATATTTCATCAACAGCTGGTTTAAATGGAAATGCCATGACAAGTGCTTACAGCGCATCTAAGTTTGGATTGATAGGAATGACAGATTCGTTGATGAAAGAAGTCCGGAAACACAATATTCGCGTAAATTGTTTAATTCCAAGTACCGTTGCAACGGATATGGCTCTGGATTTAAAATTAACGGATGGCAACCCTGAAAAGGTAATGCAACCTGAAGATATTGCTGAATTGTTGGTTTCTCAATTAAAATTAAATCGTAGGGTAGTAGTGGTGAATTCTAGTATTTGGTCAACAAATCCTTAATAGATATTCAAACTAATTTATAGAAAAGTTAAAATAGAAAAGCCTATATAAATTAATATATAGGCTTTTTAATATTTTTCTAAATGTTTACTTGTTCAAATCTCTCAAAATTAATTCAATAGCTTTGTCAAGCTGAGGTTGATTACCTTCCAATCGATCTTTAAAGCTTTCGCTTATATAGATATCTGGGGAAACACCTTCAATTTCCAGGTCTTTCCCATCTAATGTGTAACAACCCCAAGAAGGTAATCTATAATAAGAACCATCAACAAGCGATTTACCTGAAGTGAAAATAATCCATCGATATGTTTCAGTACCTACAATTGTTCCTAAACCCAATTCTTTAAAACCAGCAGCAGTCATTTCTGCATCTGAAAGAGATTGCTCATTTATTAACAATATAATAGGTTTGTTTCCATAATTAAAATTTGATTGTCCGGTTAATTTTCCTTCACGGTATTTCCAATTTAAGTAGGTTTTTTTACTTAAAAATTTCAATACTTCATCGTGAACATTTCCTCCCGTATTGTAACGTAAATCTAAAATTAAACCATCTTTATGTGCTTCATTACTAACCAAATCTTCTTTAAATTTCTGCAATTCTCCATCGGTCATATTTTTCATATGTACATAAGCAATGCGGTTATTTGATTTTGTATTTACATATTGCTGATTTGAATCTTGCCATTCATCGTAAATTAAACTTTTAACGTTATTACTTGATGAAGGATGCGTGTTTACATTAAACGTATTTCCATTTCTTTCAAAAGTTAAAGTAATCTCATCGCTTAATTTTGGGATGGAAAAATACTTTTCTCTATTTTCAGAAGCGACAACTACTGCACCATTAACAGCAGTTAATTTGTCTCCCTTTCTAATGTCAATTTCTGAATAATCTGTAGGACCTTGTTTTACAATTCGTTCAACTATATATGGGCTGTTGTTGCTAAACACAATTCCCGTTGCTATGGTTTTGGTTCCGTGATAAATATCTTCTTCATCACCATTAGAATTAAACCCGAAATGAGAAGTATTTAACTCGCCTAACATTTCATTAAAAATCAATCTAAGGTTTGCTCTACTAGTTACATTAGGTAAATAAGTTGCATATTGGTCTCTTAGCTTTGCCCAATCTTGTCCATGGAAATTTTCACTGTAAAAATTTTCTTCCATACCTGCCCAAGCTTCATAGTACATTTGGGTGAATTCTTTTGAAAGCGATTTTTTGAATTCTTTTGAAATTTCAATTGGTTTCAATTTTCCTTCTTTAATGTCTAGGGTATGTATAGTCCCCGCAAATAAAATATAATTTCCTTTTTTTGAATTGATTAGTTGATAATTTCTAACCGTTTTATCTCCAATCT
>JADWMI010000370.1 GCA_015767395.1 Bacteroidota bacterium
CATATAAACACCTCGGATTGAGAACTTGGCATTTTTAGATTTTTAAGACCGATAAGCTCTTTAAAATCTATCAAGCCTTCTGGGATAGTTGCACCAATTTTTTCATAACCAAACTTACTAAATGACATTACAATTTGCAGTTGGTCAGAATTCATTTCATAAACCTTAATTAAAGATTTCTTTAATTTAATAACATCAGTATTTGGTTTTATGCTAAATTCAAGAAAAATAGCACTTGATGTTCCTTCTATAAATATTCCGTTTTGTGACATAACAATGTTTAATTTATTTAAAAAAAATTATTCGTGTTCATATTTAAGGTTGCACTGCTCACATTCCCACTCTGGTCCTTTCTTTTTTAATTCTATCCCATAGGCGTACTGAGCAGCCAAAGCTTGAATCCACCCTTTATTTTTCTCAATATTATTTAGGTCTATATCTTTTTCCTCAACAGCTTTATAAAACTCACCACCATATTCTAATCTCCCCCAGCAATTTGGACAGAACCCTTGCGGTACTTCTTCTCTTTTCTTTCCTTTTTTAATGTAATTTAGTAAATTTGAAAATGCGCTCATATCTTTCTTTTTTTAGTTCCAACTTAGTTTTTTTCTTTCATTCCAATAATCATTTGGGGCTACTTTAAATGATTTTAATAAATCAATATCTTGTTTTTCTATTTCAAATTGGTTTGCCTTTAGGTTTTCTGAAATTTGAAATGCGGCTGACGCACCACTTAAAACCATAAAAGGGTTAACCGTATCTATACAAAATCGAAGGGCAATGGCATCTACACCCACTTTATATTTGGTTGCCAAGGCCTCTAAAGTATTATATAAAGGATTGTAATTTGCGTAATTTTTATTTCTAAAGATACGACCATTTGCCAAGGCTTCTTTAATTATTATTCGTTTTCCGTTTGCATTCATTTCTTCAGCAATATTTAGTAAACTTTGATCTAGCATATTGTAGGTGACTTGAAATGCATCAAATAACTGCGTGCCATTTACAGTAATATCTAACGATTTCTTTAAAATTTCAACTTGATTGCTTCCAGAGGTTGTAATGCCTATTTTCAGTTGAAAGTGATCTTTTAATTCAGCCAATTTATAAAGCACCTCTTCATTATCTAATACCCCTGTTTCAAATGTTGCCGAGTGTATTTGATAGGTTGTTAGGTTGGGCATCAATTCTTTTGATTTTTCCCATTGACTTAATAGTTTTTGTAAACTATGATCTTTGACTTCGTTAATAATTGCATTTGGGTCGAAATTAGCAACATAGGAATAGCCCCATTTTGTAGCAACTTCAATTGATTTGTCTTTTTTTGTATTAAGCCATTCAAGTAAAATTTCCTGAGCCATCCCATATCCAGGAGCGGTGTCAAAATATCTGATGCCTTTGTTATAAGCCGTTTCTAAAACATGAATTCCCTGTTGTTTAAACTTGGTTTTATTAAATATTTCGGAATCCTCCTTTTTTATATTGATATATTGAGGGCGGCCTATGGCAGCGGTTCCTAATCCTATATGGTTTTTTGTTTTTGTCATTGAAATCTAGTTATTATAATTTTTATAAATTTAAATATCCCCATACAAGTCTTTCTTCGAACCTTCATTTTTAACGACCACTTCTCTTTTTGGGAGCGGTATAGTTATTTCATTTTCTTTGGCAGCATGATAAAATTCAGTCATTAATCGATCTCTTAAAATAAGTAAATCTTGAAAATCCTTTACATAAAATTTAAGTCCATATGTTATGTAAAAGTCATCATAAGACAGCGTTAATGGAATCGGTTGTGGGTTTTCTAAAATTCCTTCTGTTTTAAGAGCAACACCTAGCAATACTTTTTTAACTTTAATGGGGTCGTCTTCGTAAGAAAAACCTATCGTGACCATTTCGGCATGCCGTCTGTTTGGTCTGCTTAAATTTTTAATTTGATCTTTACCAAATTTATTGTTTGGAATTATTATTAGCTCGTTACTAAGGTTTACTAATTTAACTGAGTTCCAGTTGAACTCAACAACTTTCCCATGTTCTTCTCCAATTTGAACCCAGTCTCCATTTTTAAACGGCTTTGCCATGAGTAAGGAGACACCATTAAATAAATTACCCAAAGGCTCCTGTAATGCAAGTCCGATCACAAAGGAACTCACACCTAGGGCTGTTAATAAGCTCCCTAAGTCAAAACCCCAAACAGCCGAGAACACAAAAGTACTAGCAATAACCACGGTAAAAAAGTGAATGATATCTCTTCCTAATTTTGGAACAATTTCTTTTTTTGTAATAAAATTATCATCTGAAATAAACAAATGACAAATCATGTTTACAATAAATGAAATTATAAAAATGACAATGATTGTTTCAATAATTTTAATGAGATAGTTATCTCTAGTTACTTCGAATAATTGAGTGCTGATTAAATAGAAAAAAACAGAAGGTAAAATCAGATACCTCATTATTCTTGGAGCTCTTACTTCCCTGTTTTTTTTCTGTCTTCTTTTTATAACAACTCCAACCAATAAAAAAAGGATTATAAAGCTTGCAATTAAAATCAAGCCTTGAGTTGAAATTATATTTTTGAATAGTTCATTCATAAGTCATTACTTGCTAATCAATTATAGTGAATTTTATTTTGTTATTATTTAAAAACTACAAGATAACATAGAACTGCCTACCTTCTTTCTGGCCCATTCAGGTCTTTTAGCAAACCATTTTTGATGATTTTCTTGTTCGCTATAAGGGTTTTGTAATAGGTCATAAAATTCATGTATCAAATTGTAATTTTCTTTCTCCGCATCATCAATAACCATTTGTGCCATATAATTTCTTAATACGTATTTTGGGTTAACCTTATTCATTGCTTCACTACATAAATGCTCCCGAATAGAGGGCCTTAATACTGCTAATCC
>JADWMI010000103.1 GCA_015767395.1 Bacteroidota bacterium
TAGCAATTCTAATATTTAGTGCTTGCTCTAACGTTCCTAAACCTTCTACAACTGAAATAGTAACAAAAAAACCAACTTTAAGTGATTATGAAATTGGAGAAAAGTGGACTTGGAAATGGAAGCGCACTACAGAAGGAAAAACTCGCGGTGAAGGTGAAGCGTATCAAGAAGTTGTTAAATTTAAGAATAGTTTAGGCTTTTCTAGAAACGGGACTGATACCACTCTAATTGCTAATGAAATAAATAACAATAGAGGAACATCTTATCTTAGATGGCCATTAAAAGTAGGTAAAAAATGGGTTTTTGATGAAGATTGGGAAAGTTATGATGGCACCAAAGGACATACAAAGCAAGAAGCAGAAGTAGTTTCTTTTGAAGAGCTAACAGTAGCTGCAGGGAAATTTATGGCATATAAAGTTCTTCTTAAAGGTAGAATGACAAATGAGAGAGGATTTGATGGAAAGACAATAGATATTTGGTGGTATGCACCAGCAATTCGTAAATATGTGAAACATACTCAAGATGATGGAGCTGGTTTGTATGTGAAGGAATTAATTAACTATTCGAGCGTTCAATAAAATAGCGACTCCTTCTAGCGGAAGATGGCCAAGTAACAGACTGGTTACCGCTGTATTTGGAATAAAAGAAAAGAAAGTCATGAAGAAATTAATAGCATTATTGTTTTTAGTCCTAATCAACCTACCGGTTAAAGGTCAAGAGCTGTCATATGAAAAAGCAGCATTGTCAGACTCGGTATCTTTAGCCATAAATATGCGAAATTTGGCAAAAGGTTATTTGCAGCAAAAAAAAATAAGTAACCTGAAAATTGAAGTAAATGATCTTTATATGATTGAAATATTGGCTGGTGATTATGAGGCTTCCATCAGGACGATTCAATGGCTGAGAGAAAATTCAGAAATGAACAATGGGCACCCGCATTATATCCAATATGAACTATTTTCAAAAGCGAAAATCAAGCAATTAACATCAGGTGTGGGTTTTAGCGAGGCGTATCAATCAGTCTTTAAAGCATATTTAGTGAATTGTAATGATGAACAAGCGTATTCAGCTAATATTGTTTTCACTACTTACGATGCTGTGGCGCAATTCTCCAATCGTTTTGAGACCAATCACAATAATATTTCAGAGGCATACATAAGTTTTGATCAGGCCTTGGATCTTTTAAAATCTTATTTTCTATATCATGTTTATTATAAAACCGAACCAGTTATTTTTAAAGAAATAATACTTGATGAAAACAAAAGGTATATTATAAAAGAAGAGGTCATAGTTTCGCCAAAAGACGGAGCAGAATTATCCGTTATTACGGTTCGTAAGAGAGATTCAGAACCTATGCCTGCTGTTTTAATATTTACAATTTATGCAGATGGATCAAATACGAATCAAGCTGTACTGGCTGCATCGAAAGGATATACAGGCGTCATTGCTACCTCTAGAGGTAAACGGCTTAGTAAGGACACTATTGAACCTTATAAACATGAGCATAAAGATGTTTATGCTGTTATTGACTGGATCAGTCAACAAGACTGGAGCAATGCTAAAGTAGGTATGTATGGAGGAAGTTATAATGGTTTTACGCAATGGGCTTCTATGAAACACAAAGTTCATCCAGCATTAAAAACAATTGTTCCTTCTGTTTCCGTTGCTCCTGGAATAGATGCGCCCATGGAAAACAATGTTTTCTATAATTTTCCTTACAAATGGATCCCGTATGTAACAAACAATAAGTTTTTAGATAATGCTGCTAATTTTGATCGCGACAGATGGAGTAATCTTGAAAAGAAGTGGTTCGAATCTGGCAAACCCTATAATAAAATGGATTCCATAGATGGAACGCCTAATGAATTATTTCAAGAATGGATTAACCATCCTTCCTATGATAGTTATTGGCAAAGCATGATTCCGTATAAAGAGGACTTTGCGCACATTGACATTCCCATTCTTACCACTACCGGATATTATGACGATGGGCAAAGGGGAGCAATGTATTATTATTTGGAACATTTAAAATTCAATCCGAAAGCAGAGCATTATTTACTTATTGGGCCTTACGACCATTGGGGTGCACAATCTGTATCTAGTGCTAATTTGCGAGGCTATCAAATTGATTTAGTGGCAACCATCAATATACGGCAGGGGTTGGTGTTTGATTGGTTTGATTACATTTTAAAAGGTAAGAAAAAACCAAGCATTTTAAAAGATAAAGTGAATTTTCAGGTAATGAATACAAATACTTGGATGCACAAACCTAGTTTAAATGCAATGACAAATGATACGATGAAATTTCATTTAAGTGCAACTAAAATAGGTCAATTTTATGCTTTAAAACCGAAAGCTAATTCTTCTGAAATCGAAATGAAAGTTGATTTTAAAGATAGAGAAAGCATGAATAATCCTGAATATTATCCTTGGCCTTTAGAGCGAAAACAAATCAATTTAAAAGATGGATTGATTTTTAAATCAGAGGTATTAAAAGAAGATGTTATTATAAACGGATCATTTATTGGAAATCTTGAATTTACGATCAATAAAAAAGATGTTGATTATTCCGTGATTGTATATCAATTAACTCCTGAAAATAAGTATTTTCATTTAAGTTATTATATTGGTAGAGCTAGTTTTGCAAAAGATAGAGAGCATAGAGCTTTACTTACTCCAAATGAATTAACAAAAATTTCGTTTATTAATTCTAAATTGATTAGTAAAAAACTGATAAAGGGCAGTCGTATTGTAATCGTTGTTAATGTCAATAAAAATAACAATGCCCAAATCAATTATGGTTCAGGAAAAGATGTGAGCACAGAAAGTATTAAAGATGCTAAAGAACCTCTTAAAATAATTTTTACAGGGAAAAGTAACATTTCTTTACCGATTTGGATTTCTACAAAATAGGTGAGTACAAGCTATTTTAAAGTTTTAATAGTTGTATCACTTTTAACTTTATTGTAAAATTCTTAAATCGTTCATGTTTTATTCAAATGTATAGCGTTGCTCTTCAGTTGAAGAAGCATTTAGTAATTGATTAAATGTTCTTATGGTATTAAAATTGCAGGTAATTTCCCCAGACACAGCAATTCCAGAAACACCCGTTTCTAATATGGCTGTAACATCTTCGGTGGTGATGCCTCCAAAACCAATAATTGGTGTTTCAGTATTTAAGGCTTCTGTAATTGCAGTATAACCGTTTAAACCTAAAACCACACTTAAATTATCTTTAGTTGTTGGTAATCTAAAAGGGCTTAAACTAATATAATCGACATCTTTAACAATTAATGTTTCACAATCTTGCAAGGTGTTTGCTGTTCCGCCAATCATTTGCCAAGTGTATAAATGCTTTCTAGCTATAGTAGGGCAGGAATCTGTTTTTCCTAAATGTACACCATCTGCTTTAATCTCTTTTGCAATTTTATAATGATCGTTAATAATTAATCTGGTTTGAAAATGAGCTGTGATTTCTCTAACCTCATTGGCTATTTTTAACATTTTTTTTTCTGAAACATTTTTTAAGCGCAATTGCACCAATTCGGCACCAGATGTACAAGCTTTTTGGATGTTTTCCAGATGCTCTTTTGGAGAATTTCCTTGAGATATATAATGTAATTTAGGTATCATCGTTTCTTAGTTTCTTGTTGTTGGAATTAGCAAAAATACGAATGTTTAATTACCCCAGTACTTTATATTGTTAAGAAATATAACCACAAAAGAAATTTACAAACCGCAAATTGGTTTTAATATAAATGCAGTTTTATTTTCCAATCACAGTTTCCAAAACAGCCCAAACATTGTTTGCTAGTATTTTTTGTCCTTCAATCGTAGGATGAATCCCATCTGCTTGGTTTAACTCAGGAATACCACCTACATCTTTTAATAAAAACGGGATTAATTTAAGATTGTTTTTTTTAGCCAATTCAGGGAAAATAGTTTTGAATTCCTTGGTATAAGTCTGGCCCATATTTGGAGGAATTTGCATTCCCGCCAGCATAATTGTTGTGTTGGGATTATGATCATATACAGCATCAATAATTGCTTGTAGATTCTCTCTTGTTTCCTTCAAAGGAACACCACGTAAACCATCATTGGCACCTAAGGCTAAAACAAAAATATCGATTTTTTGATTGAGCACCCATTTTATTCTACTGTTACCACCAGCTGTAGTTTCTCCACTTAATCCAGCATTAATAACCGTGTAATTCAACCCTAAAGAATCTATCATAGCATCAATAATGCTTGGATAAGCGTCGTTTATATCATCAAGTCCATATCCTGCTGTAAGACTGTCTCCAAAAAATAAAATGCTTTTACTGAAGTTACTTGAAGGGGCGCTAATACTTACCTTTTCTTCAGCCTCTTTTTGCTCTTTACTTTCTTTTTTAGAAGCATCTCCTTTACAAGAAAGGAGCAATACAAAAAATAATAAATAACAAAAAATTAAGAAAATCCCCGTGCAATTAGAGTATAAAATTAAAATCATTTGTTTACTTTGTCTTTTGCGCATCTCTTATGGGATATATTAAAATGAATAACTATGACAAAGATATTAAAGATTCATGAACTTGAGAAAACATATACCAGTGGTTCAAAAAAATTAACGGTATTGCATGATATTTCTTTTGAAATAGAGAAAGGAGATACATTCTCTATTGTCGGGCCTTCTGGAAGTGGGAAAACTACCTTACTCGGTTTGTGTGCTGGTTTAGACTATGCTAATTCAGGAACTATTGAATTGTGCGGTAATAATTTGCAACATTTAAATGAAGATGAACGCGCTCAATTACGAAATAAGGAGGTTGGTTTTATTTTTCAAAATTTTCAATTGATCCCTACCATGAACGCGCTGGAAAATGTAATTATACCTTTGGAACTACAAGGTGCAAAAAATGCAGCTAAGGTTGGCATGGAATTACTGGATAAAGTAGGGCTCGCTGACCGTTTTCATCACTACCCTTCGCAATTATCAGGCGGAGAGCAGCAACGGGTGGCTTTAGCAAGAGCTTTTTGTAACACCCCTTCGATATTATTTGCCGATGAACCCACAGGAAATTTAGATTATGAAACAGGTGAAACAGTAATCCAATTGCTTTTCCAATTAAACAAGGAAGCAGGCACTACCTTGGTAATTATCACACACGATTTAGATTTGGCAAATAGAACACAGCAAATTTTGAGATTAAAAGGAGGGAAAATTATGACTAACGAAAGAACAAAACTAATTTGAGTACCTATTCATCATCCTTAAAAGCGGGTATACCATGGCTGTTTAAGATGGCTTGGCGAGACGGAAAAGCAAGTAGTTCAAGATTATTCCTGTTTATGGCATCGATTGTTCTTGGTATTGCAGCTGTAGTTTCAATTCAATTGTTTAGTGAAAACCTGAAACAGAATATCCAAAGGCAATCCAAAGCTTTAATGGGTGCCGATTTTATTATTGATAGCAGACAGCTTCCAAGTAAAAAAGTACAGGCTATTATTGATTCTTTAAAACCAGCTGCTTCAGAGGTTAATTTTACATCGATGGCTGCATTTCCTAAAAATGGTGGATCCAAGCTTGTTCGCGTGCGAGGAATTGAAGGTGATTTTCCTTTTTACGGAACGTTGGATAGTGAACCTGTTTCTGCTGCCTTTACGTATCAAGAATTAGGAGGGGCCTTGGTAGATGCTACCTTGATGTTGCAATACGACTTAAAACCGGGTGATTCTATTAAATTAGGGGAGTTAACCTTACCTATTATTGGCGCTCTAAAATCTGTACCAGGAAGTACTGGTATTTCTACGACTATAGCTCCCCCAGTACTTATTCCTTTTCGTTTAATTGCTGAAACAGAACTGTTACAATTTGGAAGTCGCAAAGAATATCAGTATTTTTTTACAGCACCACCGACTATGGATCTGGAACTATTGGATGCAACGATAGACCCGATTTTAGATGCTGAAAACGCCGATTTAGACACGCATACGAGTACCAGTCAGAGATTGGGACGTAGCTATGCAAATGTGAGTAAATTTTTGAATTTGGCGGCTTTTATAGCGCTTTTATTGGGTTGTGTTGGTATTGCCAGTTCCGTACATATTTACATAAAAGAAAAATTAGCATCTGTAGCTGTTCTAAAATGTATGGGAGCCTCAAGAAAGCAATCTTTTTTAATCTATCTTATACAAATTGCTGGGGTTGGTTTATTTGGTGGAATTTTAGGTGCTGTTATTGGAGTCGGATTATTGTATGCATTTCCCTATATTCTACAAGGGTTTTTACCTTTTGATATTCAAATTGTAATCATGCTACAACCACTGGTAATTGGAATATTACTCGGTGTTTTTATGTCAGTTTTATTTGCATTGTTACCTTTACTTAATACTTGGTATGTTTCTCCTTTGGAAGTATTGAGAGTAGGGGACAACAATATTGTAAAATCCAGAAAAGCACGGCTGTTCACCTTTTCAATAATTTTACTTTTCATCTTTTTATTTTCATTTTGGCTTTTAAAAGACGCGCTCTTTGCCTTGGCATTTGTGGTGGGTATTTTAATTACATTTTCAATCCTTGCGAGTGTTGCTGTATTTTTTATGAATACAATCAAAAAATATTTTCCTGTTAAATGGGGATTTACAGCGCGTCAAAGTTTATTAAACTTGTTTCGCCCAAATAACCAAACGATGGTTTTAATATTAGCCATAGGTTTAGGCTCGTTTTTTATTAGTACTTTATATTTTACAAAAGACATCTTATTGGCAAAAACAGCCTTGGAAAATAGTACTGAAAACGCAAATATCATATTAATGGATGTACAAACAGATCAAAGAAATGCCGTTGCCAATAGCGTTAGTTCAAAAGGTTTAGTGGTTATAGATAACATCTCTATTGTTACCATGCGAATACACCGTTTGAAAGGAATACTGGTTAATGATATTAGAAAGGACAGTACATCAACAATCAATGGATGGGTTTTAAATAATGAGTTCAGAGTTACTTATCGAGATTCATTAATTGCTTCAGAAGAGCTAATAGAAGGCACATGGGTTCCAGAAGTCTTTTCTGGAGACCCTATTATGGTTTCTATTTCAAATAATATTGCTGAAAATGCAGAAGTTGGAGTAGGAGATAAAATTATTTTTAACGTGCAAGGCGTGTTGATGGAAACGACTGTTGGAAGTATTAGAAAAGTGGATTGGGGTCGCATTCAAATGAATTTTTCTTTTATTTTTCCAAAAGGTGTGTTAGAAAAGGCCCCTCAATTTCATGTCTTAACAACCAATGTTCCAGATGAAGCTAGTTCAGCTGATTTACAGCGTGATTTGGTGAAAAAATTTCCAAATGTTTCTGTTTTAGATTTAAGACAAGTGTATAGCATTGTAGAAAATATATTAGATAAAATTTCATGGATTGTTAATTTTATGGCGTTTTTTAGTATTCTCACGGGGATTATTGTACTTATCGGCTCCGTTCGAAACAGTAAATACCAACGAATTAAAGAAAGTGTATTGTTACGGACACTAGGGGCTAAAAGTAAACAGATTTTAAGAATAACAGCACTTGAATATTTTTATTTAGGAATACTCGGTAGTCTAATAGGAATCCTATTGTCATTAGTTAGCAGTCAATTATTAGCAACATTGCTATTTAAAGATACCTTTGTGCCTTCATTGGTTCCTTTTTTAGTGTTTTTGCCAGGTATCACAGCATTGGTTTTATTAATTGGATTAAGTAATATTAAAAGTGTATTAAAAAGTCCACCATTAGAAGTTCTTAGAAAGGAAGGGTAATTCCGCGATTTTAATACAATGCTTTGCATTCAAGAGTTCCAATAACAAAATATAAATCAATGAGTAAATTGACTTTAGAAGATTCACGAGCTCTTATTTGAAAAATAAAAGAGTAGCGAGTAAACACTT
>JADWMI010000371.1 GCA_015767395.1 Bacteroidota bacterium
TAGATAAGCACGGTGAACAACAATTAGAAACACAATATGTTGCGGGTCGTATAGCATCAAAAAATCGAAAAGAATTTATTAAAGGAAAATGGACTGCGAAATTAAAACTATCGAGTAACGGAGAACCTAGTATGTTTCCAGCTTGGTGGCTACTAGGTGCTCAGAATAATGAATCTCCTGTTCAGGAAGCGGATGAAAATATCTGTTGGCCTTTAACTGGATCTGGCGAGATTGATATTTTTGAACATCATGGAGATCATCAAAAAAACCATTTTACAACTGGAGCTATTAAAAGCTTAGGAGAATGTGATAAAGGAGATTGGTGGAGTTTACGTAAAGGTTTTGATGCTACCTTAAATGAATATCACGAATACTCAGTAGAATGGGAAGGTAGTGACCTTGTTTATCGCCTCGATAGTAAAGAAGTGTATCGAAATGTGGGAGAAGGCGATAAATACCCTGAGCCAATGTTCGCTATTTTAAACTTCGCGAAAATTACCGACTCGCCAATGACAGGAAGTGAGTGGGTTATGGAAGTAGATTGGGTAAAACACGAACTTAGAAAATAATAGGAATTAATACTATTTGAATACCTACCTGATAAATTCTATAATAGTGTAATTCAACACGTATATAAATACGAAAATATCGTAACTGAAAAGTATAATTGATAGAGGTCATGAATAAAACATACACCATTTTTATAAGTTTTATAGTAGCATTAGGAGGTTTTCTATTAGGGTTTGATAGTGCTGTAATTTCTGGTGCAATTAACGGGATTACGGTATATTTTGAAATGTCAGATTGGGAACTTGGATTTTCGGTTGGTTGTGTCATTTTTGGTGCTATGGCTGGTAATATTACAGCTGGTCCTTTAAGCGATAAATACGGTCGAAAGAAAATACTAATTATAACAGCAATTTTATTTACAGTTTCTGCAACTTGGTCGGCTTTAGCAACAACTTATACGACATTCATAATTGCCAGAATTATTGGTGGTGTTGGTATTGGAGGTGCCATATTAATAGCTCCTATTTATATAGCTGAAGTTGCACCACCTAAATTAAGAGGAAGTTTAGTTTCTTTAAATCAACTTAATATTGTTTTAGGAATTTCAGTAGCCTATTTTTCAAACTACTTTTTAAAAGATTTAGAAGGTGAAAGTTGGAGATGGATGCTAGGAGTTGAAGCGATTCCTGCTTTTATTTATTTTTTAGCCTTATTTACGGTTCCAAGAAGCCCAAGGTGGTTAATACAAAAATTAAAATTAGTTGAAATTGCTGAAAAGACTTTAATTAAAATTGGAGGGAAAGATTATGCGCTATCAACCATTGAAGAAATTCAAAGAGGAATAGCAAAGAAAGAAGAGAAAGGAACATTTTCTCAACTGTTTAGCAGCCGAATGCGTACTATTATTATCATTGCATTTGGAATTGCTTTTTTTCAACAGATTACGGGAATTAATGCTATTTTTTATTATGCACCAACTATTTTTGAACAAGCTGGTGGAAGCACCGATTCTTCATTTCTGCAAGCCATTGTTGTTGGGCTTACTAATTTAGTATTTACGTTAGTAGCAATTCGACTTATTGATAGATTAGGGCGAAAACCTCTTTTAATTATTGGTACTGCAACCATGGCAATTGCATTGTCTATGGCTACTTTGGCTTTTAACAACGCATCCTATAATATAAATCAGGCAACTATTGAAAAAGTTGAAAAAGTTGAAATTAAAGTGGCTTTAGAAAGTCTTCAAGGGATGTCATTTAATTCTCAAAATGAATTGTTTAACAGTCTTGAACCATTATTGAACGAGCATCAATTATTAGAGTTTAAACGTAGTGAAGTTAAAAATTTTATAACTATTGATGCAACATTGGTGTTAATTGCAATCCTATTATATGTTGCTGCATTTGCAATATCATTAGGCCCGGTAATGTGGACTTTATTATCAGAAATTTTCCCTGGAAATATAAAGGGTATTGCCATATCAGTAGTTGGGTTTTTTAATTCACTCGTAAGTTATACAGTTACACAATTTTTTCCTTGGGAACTAACAAATTTAGGGCCTACATTAACGTTTGCAATCTATGCAGTAATGGCAATTTTATCCTTGTTGTTTGTAATGAAATTTGTGATAGAAACTAAAGGGAAAAGTTTAGAAGAAATAGAAGAATTATTAATACGAAATTAAATAAGGAAAGCCAGTTGAGGTTTGTACAAAAAAAATGACACAAATAAATTCACTTGCTATATATAAAATTGTATTAACAAGCTTAATTATTTTTTCTTTAAGCTCATGTAAAAGTACTGTTGACAATAATGTTGTTATAGAACAAAAAGTAGATGATCTATTGTCTAAAATGACATTAGATGAAAAAATTGGGCAAATGTCTCAAGTAAGGCACTTTGCTGATATAACAGATGAAGATATTGCTACTAAATTTATTGGATCTGTAATACATACCCAAGGACCTAATCCTGGTGATGATGCAGCCGGATGGCAAGCAAGATTTATAACACTTCAAAAAAAAGCTTTAACAACTAGATTAGGTATACCCTTACTATTCGGTGTGGATGCTGTACATGGACAAAACACTTTTGAAGGTGCCACTATTTTTCCACATAATATTGGGTTGGGAGCGACAGGAAATGCTACATTGGTTGAAGAGGCTGCTGCAATTACAGCAATTGAAACGCAAGCTACTGGGTTTAATTGGACATTTTCTCCTTGCATTGCAATTCCTTACAATGAAAAATGGGGAAGAGTATATGAAGCATTTTCTGAGAGTACTGAATTAACTCAAAAATTAACGAAAGCTTCTGTGAAAGGATATCAGGGTAATTTAGCAGAAAGAAATACTGTAATGGCTACCGCAAAGCATTTTATAGGAGATGGATC
>JADWMI010000104.1 GCA_015767395.1 Bacteroidota bacterium
TTACATTAAAAAATGCATTGATATAATCTGGTCTTCTGTTTTGATAGTTTAAGTAGTAAGCATGTTCCCAAACGTCTAAAGCTAAAATAGGGAAACCGCCACAACTAGCTCCAGGCATTAATGGATTGTCTTGATTTGGTGTAGAGCAAATCTCAACTTTTCCACCTTTGTGAACACATAACCAAGCCCAACCAGAACCAAAACGAGTAGCTGCTGCCTTTGCAAAAGCATCTTTAAAAGCATCAACCGAACCAAATTCAGCCACAATAGCTTCTTTTAATTCACCAGTTAAATAACCTTTGTCATTAGGATTCATAACATCCCAGAACAAACCGTGATTGTAAAATCCACCACCATTATTTCTAACTGCAGCATTGTTCATATCCAATCCATCTATAATTTCTTCAATAGATTTTCCTTCTAAAGCACTTCCAGCAATTGCATTGTTTAAATTGTTGGTATATCCTGCGTGGTGCTTAGAATGGTGTATTTCCATAGTTCTAGCATCAATATGTGGTTCTAACGCATCATAAGCGTACGGTAATTTTGGTAATTCGAAAGCCATAGTTGTAATTTTTAAGTTAAACTTATATACTTTCAAAGGTAACGAACGATTTTCATTCTAAAAAATCTAAAAAATCGAATATTTTTATAGTGATATTGTTAATTGTTATATTAGATAAGCGCAGTGTAAAAGCCTATTTCGTTTTAATAATTTTCATCCTCTGGATATTTAGCCATAAATTCTTCGGCTTTTTCAACCATTTTTGAACTTCCACAGAAAAATGGAACTCTTTGGTGTAACTCTGTTGGTTTAATATCTAAAATTCTTTTGTAGCCGTCAGTTGCTTTTCCGTTTGCTTGTTCAGCTAAAAAAGCCATTGGATTGCATTCGTATAACAATCGCAATTTTCCTTTTGGTCCAATAAAACTTGTTGGATATAAATAAATGCCACCTTTAATCATGTTTCTATGAAAATCTGAAACCAAGGAGCCAATATATCTTGATGTATATGGTCTGTCATCTTTTTCTTCCTGACAATATTTTAAATAATCTTTTACACCTTGTGGAAAATGAACATAATTCCCTTCGTTTATAGAATAAATTTTTCCTATTTCAGGGAATTTAAAATTTGGATGTGATAAGTAAAACGTACCAATTGCAGGGTTTAAGGTGAAACCATTTACACCGTGACCTGATGTATAAACCAACATAGTTGAGGTTCCATAAACAACGTAGCCAGCGGCAACTTGTTGATTTCCACATTGTAAAAAATCTTTCAATTCAACAGGAGTACCTATAGGAGTAATTCTTTTGTAAATTGAAAAAATAGTACCTACAGATACATTTACATCAATATTTGAAGAGCCATCTAAAGGATCAATTAAAACAACATATTTATTTTCGTTGGTGCCGTGTTTCCCTTTTATCGTCACAAAATCTTCTTCTTCTTCACTTGCTACGCCGCAAACAATTTCACGGTTTATCAATGTTTCCATAAAGACATCATTGGCGTAAATATCTAATTTTTGTTGATCTTCACCTTGAATATTTGTTTCTCCTGCATCACCAGTTATGTCGACCAATCCTGCCTTGTTTACTTTGTAATTTACAATTTTAGAGGCTAACTTGATGGAAGCTAGCAGTCTTGAGAATTCACCGGAAGTAGATCTTCTATAATGTTTTTGATTTTCAATAATAAATTCGCCTAGTGTTAAACTTTTGGGTTTCATAATTTATTTGCGGTTAGTTTGGACAAATATCCAAAAAATTATTTTCAAAAAACTAATGATTGGAAGATAGTTTGAACAAAGATTTTTTACTTTAGCGATAATTAAAAATATAAGAATGAGTTTTACGATAAGAGCAGGGAGAAAGGAAGATATGCCTTCGGTTTTAAAATTAATAAAGGAATTGGCACATTTTGAAAAAGAGACCAATGCCGTTGAAGTTTCGGTAGCTGATTTAGAAAAAGACGGTTTTGGAAGCGCTCCAATGTTCAATATATTTGTTGCTGAAATGGAAAATAAAATTGTTGGGATGGCATTATTTTATGCACGGTATTCAACTTGGAAGGGACCAACAATACACTTGGAAGATTTAATTGTGACTGAAGAAAAAAGAGGCCTAAAAATAGGAAGTGAGTTGTATAAAAAAGTCATTGAATACGGATTTAATAAAGGTGTAAAAAGAATTGAGTGGGCAGTTTTAGATTGGAACGAACCAGCAATTTCTTTTTATGAAAGTACCGGTGCAAAAGTTTTAAGAGATTGGGATACGGCACAAATTCATCAGGATGAAATGAGAAATTATTTAAATAAATAAAGTGAAAATTTTCAAATTTGGAGGTGCTTCTGTTAAAGATGCTGACAGTGTAAAAAATGTAGTAAAAGTTTTAAAGCATGAAGGCTTTGAAAATACATTGATTGTGATTTCGGCTATGGGGAAAATGACCAATGCTTTTGAAGAAATTATCTATGCGTATTTGCATAATATAAAAGATTTACCTCAAAAGATTGAATTCACTAGAAATTACCACTTAACAATTATTAATGATTTATTTTTAGAGGGTAAAGCATCAATTTTATTTGAGGCTGAGCACCTTTTTGGTCAGTTAAGCGGGTTTTTTATTACCAATAAATCGAAAGATTACAATTATATTTATGATCAAATTGTTGGTTTTGGTGAATTGCTTTCAACCAAAATAGTGAGTTTGTATTTGAATCAACAAGGAATACAAAATAAATGGATTGATGTGCGAAATGTTATTAGTACCGATGCTAATTATAGGGATGCCTATGTTAATTGGGCAGAGACGTCAAAAAACATTGAAAATTTAGACATCAATCAATTATACATAACACAAGGTTTTTTGGGTGCTTCTTCAAAAAATGAAACTACAACATTGGGTCGAGAAGGATCTGATTATACAGCAGCAATTTTTGCACATTGTTTAAATGCTATAAGTTTAACTATATGGAAAGATGTTGATGGTGTTTTAAATGCGGATCCTCGATATTTTGAAAGCGTAACTTTGTTAGAGCAAATTTCATATAGGGAAGCTATTGAGATGGCTTTTTACGGTGCTTCTGTGATTCATCCAAAAACCTTAAAACCTTTAGAAAATAAAAATATTCCGTTGTTTGTTCGATCCTTTTATAATATAGAAAAGAAGGGAACTTGTGTTAGTAAAGGAATTGATTTATTCCCTGAAACGCCTTGTTTTATTGTAAAACAACATCAAATTTTAGTTTCTATTTCAGCTTTGGATTTTTCATTTATGGTTGAATATAATTTGAGTGATATTTTTATTTTATTGCATAATTATAAGTTAAAAGTGAATTTAATTCAAAATTCGGCATTGAGTTTTTCAGTTTGTATTGAAGATAAATTCAATAATTTTGAAGCGTTTATTTCTGATGTTAAAATGAAATATAAAGTTAATTATACTAAAAATGTTACCTTATATACAATTAGGCATGCGACTCCAAATGCCATTGCTGAAATTGAGCAAAAAGGAAAGGTATTGCTGAAGCAAGCAACTAAAGGAACCGTGCAGGTTATTATGCAATAATTTTATGTATTTTTGTCTTTATGTTAATTTTTAATAAATGAGTTTAGTTACTTCAAAAGAAGTTGCAAAAGCCATAAACCTGGATAAATACGGGTTTGTCGGTACATTTTTTGGTTGGTTATTAATGAAATTGCTGCGTCTTTCAAAAATCAACAGAACATATAACAAACACAAGCATTTAAAAGGCTTGGCATTTTTTACTGAATTGTTAGATGATCTTCAAATTAAGTTTGAAATACCGGAAGAAGACTTAAATAGAATTCCAAAAGAAGGTGCATTTATTACTGTTTCTAACCACCCTCTTGGGGGGATTGATGGTATTTTATTGTTAAAACTGTTAATTGAAAAACGCCCAGATTATAAAACCTTATCAACATTTTTAATAAATAGAATTGAACCTTTAAGGCCTTATATGTTGCAAGTAAATCCTTTTGAAGATAAAAAGGAGGTCTACTCTAGTATGGCTGGGGTAAAAAGTTCTATTCTTCATTTAAGAGAAGGGCACCCACTAGGTATTTTTCCAGCTGGTGAAGTTTCAACTTATAAGGATGGGAAATTAATTGTAGACAAGCCTTGGGAAGATGGTGCAATTAAATTAATAAAGAAGGCTAAGGTTCCTGTTATTCCTATATATTTTCATGCCAGAAACAGTAGGTTCTTTTATTTTTTAGCAAAATTAAACCCAATGTTACGGACTGCAAAATTGCCGTCTGAATTGTTTACTCAAAAAGGACGTGTAATTAAAGTTAGAATAGGGAAACCTATTTCAGTAAAAGATCAAGAAGCGTACAGTAATACTAAAGATTTTTGTGATTTTATTCGTAGAAAAACATATATTCTAGCGAATCCTTTTGAGAAAGGGACAAAACAAATAAAAAAACCTTCACTAAAACTTTCCAAGCAGCCAAAAGAAATAGTTGGACAAAAAAACAATGTTAAAATTATTGAAGAAGTAAATAGGCTAAGAGATAACAATGGCCGATTGTTAACAAGTAAAAATTATGAAGTCTTTTTTGCACCAAGTAAAGCCATTCCAAATTTAATGTTTGAAATTGGTAGATTGCGAGAAATTACATTTAGAGAGGTTGGAGAGGGCACCAATGAGTCTATTGATTTAGATGTATTTGATGGCTATTATCATCATTTATTTTTATGGGATAATGTTGCCGGAAAATTAGTAGGTGCTTATCGCATGGGCCTAGGGAAAGATATTTATAAACGACATGGGATTGAAGGGTTTTATGTACACACATTATTTAAGTTTGAGCCTGAATTGTATTCAATGATGGAAAATTCAATTGAAATGGGACGTGCATTTATTATTAAGAAATATCAGCAAAAACCAATGCCTTTGTTTTTACTTTGGAAAGGGATTGTACATGTAACTTTACGTTACCCTGAATATAAATATTTAATAGGAGGTGTTAGTATTAGTAATAAGTTTTCAAATTTTTCAAAATCTTTGATGATTGAATTTATGAAATCTCACTATTACGATCCATATATTGCACAATATATAAATCCAAAAAAAGAATATAAGGTTAAATTAAAAGATGCTGATAAGGATTTTGTTTTTGATGCTACAAAAGCTGATATGAATAAGTTTGATAAAATAATTGACGAATTGGAACCAGGAGCCTTACGAATTCCAGTATTAATTAAAAAATATGTAAAACAAAATGCCAGATTGGTAGCTTTTAACGTAGATCCTAAATTTAACAATGCCATTGATGGTTTAATGTACATTAGAGTTGCAGACATACCTGAAAGTACTGTAAAACCTGTTATGGAAGAATTCCAAACAGCCTTAGAGAATAGTTTAGAAAACGGGAATAATATGGTAGGAAATGAAAAAAACCCTACAGTTTAATTCATTTTAGAACCACTCTTTTTTATTAATCTGGTAGGTGTAAACAAACTCTTCATCAGATTTTGTTAAGTAAATAATACCTTCTATTAGACCAATAAGCCCTGTAATTCCAGCACCAATACCACATGTTACAATTGTAATAACTAACATAATTATTCCTTGTGTTGTATAGCCTAGGATAAATTTATGTACTCCAAAAGCACCAATTAAAATACCTAAAACCCCTGCAATTATTCTTTTACTTTCTTCGTTGTTTTTTGGAATTACATTTCCGTTTTCATCAATTATATCCATATCGTATTTTTTATTTTATAAAAGTATTAAAATTTAAAAAAATGAGGTGTCAATTGGTTCCCAAAGTTCTATTTTATTGCCATCGGGATCTAAAATCCAACCAAATTTACCGTAATCATATTCTTCAATTTCGCCAATAACCGTTACATTTTCCTCTTTTAATTTGGCCAATAGGGCTTTCAAATTTTTAACCCTGTAATTGAACATAAACTCTTTTTTAGAAGGGCTAAAATAGTTTGTGTCACTTTTAAACGGGCTCCATTGTGTGCTGGCATCGTTTCCTTTTTTATCTTTCCACCAAAAGGTACAACCCCAATCATCTACATTAAAATCTAAATGCGTTTTATACCATTTTTTAAGTTTCTCAGGATCATCAGTTTTAAAAAACAAACCACCAATACCTGTTACTCTTTTAGGATCTTCAATGGATTTTGATTGTCCTTCCGAATAAAATATAGCCTCAACTTTATCAACAATTGTTTGGGCTAATTTTATTTTTGATTCAACCGTCCAGCCAGCAACATGAGGTGAAAGCAACACGTTTTCAGCATGAATTAAATAATTAAATGCTTCAGGTAAATTATCGTCTTCAAATAAATTTTCAAAGGATAATTTTTCATATTCCAGTACATCTAAACAAGCGCCTAATATTTTTTTATGAATAAGAGCTGTAACCAAATCATCAGTAACAACTGCTGAGCCTCTGGCAGTATTTATGAAGTAAAAAGGGTTTTTAAATTTATTGATAAATGATGTGTTAATCATATTATGTGATAACGCATTAAATGGTGTGTGCAAACTTAAAACTGCTGTTTTTTCTTGAAACTCTTCTAATGAAACCTGCTTACAATTTTCATCTCCAACACCTTTTTTAATATCATAACAAATAACTTCTACCTCAAATCCTTTTAGTTTTTTAGCAAAAGCTTTTCCCATATTTCCGTAACCTATTAAACCTACGGTTTTACCTTCTAATTCTATTCCTCTATTGGCTTCACGCAACCATTTTCCTTGTCTGATTTCCAGATCGGCTTTTTTGATATTGTTGAATAGGGACAATAACATTCCCAAAGCGTGTTCACCAACAGCATTTCTGTTACCTTCTGGAGCTGCAATTAAATGAATACCTTTTTTTTCGGCATAGGTAATATCAATACTTTCTAATCCAGCACCAACTCTGGCTATAAACTTTAAATTTGTGGCTTTGTCTAAAAATTGTTGATCAATATCAAATCTACTTCTAATAACAACACCTTCATAATCATTAATTTTTTCTTCAATTTGCAGTTTTGATGAAGTGTAATCTTCATCACAAATGCAGCCTAGTTTTTCTAAACCTATTTGAAGAATTTCATGATTGGTATCTATCAAAAGTACTTTCATTTAATATTGCTCATTTTCATTAGGGAAATCTCTACTTTTTACATCAGTAATATAGTTTTCAAAGGCACCAGTCATTTCACCATATAAATCTAAATAACGGCGTAAAAATCTTGGATGAAATTCGTGAGTCATCCCAAGCATATCATGGGTTACTAAAACCTGACCATCAACATCGCCTCCTGCACCAATTCCAATTACAGGAATTGACAAACTTTCAGCAACTTCTTTGGCTAATTTAGCAGGTACTTTTTCTAAAACTATGGCAAAACAACCGAGCTCTTCTAATAATTTGGCGTCTTCTTTTAACTTAGTAGCTTCTTCTTCTTCTCTTGCTCTTACAGTAAAAGTTCCAAATTTGTAGATAGATTGTGGTGTAAGACCCAAATGCCCCATCACTGGAATTCCGGCAGTTAAAATTCTTGAAATGGATTCAGCAATTTCGCTTCCTCCTTCTAATTTTACTGAATGTCCTCCAGATTCTTTCATGATTCTAATGGCAGATTCCAATGCACTTATAGAATTCCCTTGGTAACTACCAAAAGGTAAATCTACTACAACTAGTGACCGGTTTGTAGCTCTAACAACAGAACTTGCATGGTAAATCATTTGGTCTAAAGTTATTGGTAAGGTAGTTTCATGACCCGCCATAACATTTGAAGCAGAATCACCCACTAAAATAATATCAATTCCGGCACTATCCACAATTTTTGCCATGGTATAATCGTAGGCAGTTAACATGGCGATTTTCTCACCATTGTTTTTCATTTCAGTCAATGATTTT
>JADWMI010000105.1:0-2017 GCA_015767395.1 Bacteroidota bacterium
CCAAAGATTAATTTTTTCATAATATTAAATTTTAATTAGTACACTTTATGATAATCGTAATTACCACAACAAAAATAAAATGTATATAACACATTAACAATGAGATTAATCAATCTATAAGATGAGATATATTTGGTTAACAGCTGCTTCCTTTAAAAAATAATTATGTTTTTTTTCAATTGTATTTTATTGCAATAAGACAAAGAAAGTACCATGATATTAATAGCTACCAGTTTCAGTGGTATCTATTAAAATTGACATTTATAAATTATATAAAATGATATTCCTCATTGTACTTATAAAGATTTCTATCGAAATTTAAACCAATCATAAATCAAAATATCATGAAAAATAAACAAGACATTCAATTTATTGATAAAGTTATTCAAGCGCTAAGAAAAACGGCTGTAAATTTAGAGGAACTTCAAGTTAAAACTGCTTTAGGTAAAGCAGAAGCGCAAGACAAATACGAAGAAATTAAAAAGGAATTTAACTTATTTCTTCATGATAGTGAATACAAAATTAAAGAAGTTAAAGAAAATATGGAGGACCTTAAGGCTAAATTTGAGGAACTTCGTGTACAATTAGCTTTGGGAAAAGCTGAAACTATTGAGGTTTTTAAAAAGCAAAAAAAACAATTGTTATTAACCATTCATGAGATTGAAGTTAAAATTAAAAGCAATGAAACTTTAAACCGTATGTATGCCGTTACCTTAATTGAAATTGAACAATTTAAAATTCAGCTTGAAATTTTAGAGCAAAAATATAAGCAAGATAAAAAAGAAACAAAAGGCAGGTTTGAAAAAGGAAAAGAAGAATTTAATTCCTTTGTTGATTCAATTAAAGTGAAATACGGTAAGAAAAAAGAAGAAACGAAATATGAACATTTTCAAAACGAAATTTCGGAAGCATTTGTTCATTTCAAAAAAGCTTTTTCAAATGTTTAGTATTTTAGTTTAGAGTAAAAAAGTACAATGCTTCATTGTACTTTTTTTATGATTATTAATTATTTGAATTAATAATCATAATCTCCTTTTCGAATATTAATAACCACTCTAACACCCAAAATTACAGCAAGAAAAAAGCTAACCAGACCTATAAAAGAAATACTTTTCCATAAAGGTTGCACCTCGAAGATAATAAACAGCGCAGCACTAATAATTAAAGCAACCATTATAAAAGTAGTAATCAGTTGTTTTGCTACACGTTGTATAGTATGCACCACAGGATCTATGCCCTTATGGGTTAAATCGACTTTTACTCGTCCTGAATTTATTTTTCTCATAACATTTTTTATGTCTGAAGGAAAATCTTCCATATAATCGGCAAATTCAACTATAGAATTCACAACTTTTTTGCCAATAGTTATGGGATTGAATTTTTTTGTAACACTTTTACTTAAAAAAGGGCGAACTATTTCAAAATGTTCAAAATCAGGATCTAGTTTTTCAATTACACCTTCAAGAGTCACTAGCGATCTTGCAAAAAGGAAAAAATAGGTAGGTACTTGTAAACCATGATTCATAATAATATCTTTGAGTTCAAGCAGAATGGTACTCATTTCATTTTTATGAACATCTCTAACATAATATTTTTCAATAAATTCATTAATATCAAATTCAAGACTCCTCATATCAGGTATCACAACATTACTGGATAGATGTTGAAGTGCCCTAATAATTTCATTGATATTCTTGTTTGAAATAGCTAGAAATAATTTACCAAATATTGTAATATCTCTTGGCAACATACTACCCATCATACCAAAATCTAAATAGGCAATATGCCCATTGGGAAGTACTAATAAATTTCCAGGATGCGGATCGGCATGGAAAAAACCATATTCAAAAATTTGCTTATAATAACATATCGCCAGCCTTCTAGCTATTACTTTTGTATCAAACCCTTTTTCGTTCAGCTCACTTATTTTATCAATTTTAATACCTGAAATAAACTCCAAAGCCAACACTTTTGATGTGGTAAATTCATGATAAACTTTTGGTGCATACGCATAATG
>JADWMI010000105.1:2117-7874 GCA_015767395.1 Bacteroidota bacterium
GAAGCAAATGGGTTTGGATCAAACCATGCAAATAAATTTTCAACAGTGTCTTTTAATTCCGATTCAACAACTTCTTTAGCAACCTTTTGTGACATTGGCGGTACATTGTCCTGTAATTTCTCTAACTCAAAAGTTAAATCCATTGGTATTAAGTCGGCCCGATTACTTAATATTTGTCCAAATTTCACAAAAGTGGGTCCTAACTCTTCGCATACCAATCTCATTTTAGCCCATTTGCTATATAAAAGTGCATGTTTTTTTGAGGCCTTCGGAATTAATTTTTGAATAAAGGTATAACGTTTGGTTTCATCTAAATAGTAAACCAAATTTTCAAAGCCATATTTTATTAAGACTTTTAAAATTTGATTGTATCTAGAGATAGATTTAAAATTGCGCTTAATACCCGTTAAAATACCCATTTTAATTAGCTTCTAATTTGTTTAATCGAGCCTCCAATAATGCAATAGCCATATCTGCCTTTTCAACCTTTTCATTTAATATTTTTATTTCTTCTACATGTGCTACATTAATATTTTTATAGAATTTAATTACCAATTCTTCAACTTTTTCATTTAACTCTTCCTTGAGCTCATGAGCCTTTAGAATTAATTTACCCGCAGCATCTAATTCATCACCATTTTCATCTATTTTAGATTCTGAAACTATTTTATTAATCTCATCAATCCCTTTTTCTGATAATTCTTTAATTTTTTCCAAAAGTTCAGTGTCTCTAGCCAAAACATACAAACTAGAGCTGAGGGTAAGCAATTCTAATATTGATTTTGTTTTCATGATTGATAATTTAGATAGTTCTATTAAAATTATGGTTAAATATTAGTTCTCAAAATGATATTAATCATTTTGAATTTTAAACTGTTGTGTTAAATTTAATACGAATTAATAACGTTAAAACCAACATCATGAAATCAAAACTAGCAACAACAATTATGACCAAAAATGTTGTTTGTGTTTCAACTGAACAAAGTCTATTGGATGTAAAGCATATTTATGAGAAAAAAAACTTTCATCACCATATCCCTGTAACAAAAAACGAGAAATTGGTTGGAATGATTAGTTTAGTAGACTTTATGTATAATATTGCTGGTGCAGGAATTAGCGACGATCATATTATATATAAAAAATTAAAAGTAAAAGATATTATGACGTCACACCCTTTTTATTTAACTTCAAATGCAACTATTGAAGATGTTGCCAAGGTGTTGGCAAAAGGAAAATACCATGCAATCCCTATTGTTGAAGATGATAAAATTAAGGGCATCGTTTCAACTGCAGATATCATTCAATTTTTCTTAAATGATAATTATCAATAAATCAATTGAAAGCATAATTAGAAATATTTTAATTTTTGTTAACTGGGAATTGTAAAACATATACTCTTAAAATTGAAGTGCTTCCCTTCTCTTTGTTGTTTCGTTTTTGACTTTTACAGATGTGAAAGAACCCTATTTTTCACATATGAAATATCTTTTTTATTAATAATTATTGATTCATTGTTTATTGAATCACGTAAATAAAAAAGGTCATTTGAAACCCTTATCTCTTGAATCCTGAATTTTTAGAATCTAAAACCTAAATTTACAAATCCTTGTTGCTGATTTGATTGAACATCACTTTTAATTGTATCACCAAATCCATAAACAAATCCAGCTTCAATAAAGATAACTGTGATATCTATACCTATTCCTGCCTGACCATTAAAGTTAAACCCATTAACATCATCTTTTGTAATTCCAAGAGTATTGTCGTTTACGCCAAGTGTAAATGCCGGAATAGCACTAATAAAAAAACGAAGACCAAACAATCTATCGATAGCTGAGGTAACATTTATCCCTCCTGTCAGGGGTATATCAAGACTAGAAATCGACAAATATTCATCATCTTCACTTGATGCTGGAGATGGGGCTGGACCTAAAGGGTTAAGGTCGTACATGCGCTGATTGTATCTTGCGCCAATTTCATAATAGAAAAACCTTCCTCTTTTATAGGAAGCACCAAACATATATCCAATTCTTGAACCAGACTCATATGTCTCTGTCGACACATTAAGATCATTTAGAGTTGCACCAGCATATATTTTAAAGGAGGATTTCGCTTTCTTTTCTTTTTTTTCTTTTACTGGTTTTTCGGTACTTATTGAATCTTGTTGAACATCTTCTTGAGCAATCAAAATATTAGACATAAAAAACACCATAAATATTGATAGAACAGTCTTTTTGATTGTATTCATTTTTATTGGGCCCATTTTTTTTTGATTTTATTTTTATTAAATATAAATATAATATGTTATATATTTTAGTTTTTAAGGAATTTGATACAAAATAGCCCCAAAACCATTACTACATTTTTTAATTTATTTTAGTTAACACCATTTATTCCTTTAAATTGGAGACTTCTAAATTAGTCATTTATAACTATCAAATTTGGCGCTTTATAGAAAAAACAAAATCTTAAGAAACAGTTTATTGTTCATTCATATTTTTTCTTGTGTTCGAATGCATCCATATCCCAAATATAAAATTAATATCTCTTGAATTTTAATACAATTTTGGCCGATGATCTACAATTTGAAAAGGGATATTCTACCGCAATAAAATAGATTCAAATTTGTACATTTACAATACTAACCTTAAAAAAATTGAAATGAAAAAGCATATTTTCTTATTTCTATGCATTGCCTTTACCCTATCTGGATATAGTCAAGACAGGATATTATCATTTTCTTCAAAAGATTCCATAAACGGAACACCTAAATTTAAAGGTAGTTTTGGGGCAAATATTAAATTGAATGGTTACTATGATGTTTTTGGTGGTCTTCAAAATAATGAGACTTTTAATATTGGTGCAGTTAATGTTTTTGGTGATGATGATTCTGGAAGTTTTAAAATGGATATGTACCAAACTCAAATGAAATTTGAATCTTCATTAACAACTGATAGTGGTAAGAATATTTATGCGATAGTTGAGTTTGATTTTTGGGGAGGGAATGGTCATATGAGATTAAGAAAGGCCTATGTAGAATTTGATCATTGGCAAATTGGACAAGGATGGGCGTCTTTTGGAGATGAAGCGTTGTGGCCCAATATAATGGAATGGGAAGGTCCACCATCAGGTGTTTGGGTAAGAACACCACATATTAAATATTTTAATTCGTTTGGAAATCCCAATTGGAGATATATTATTGCTTTGGATGCACCCATTTCTGACTACAATAGATTTGGAGAAATAGAGCCACTTTTAGAAGAGGCCCATCAAACCACTCCAGACTTTATTTTAGGAATGAAACATGAAAAAGAATGGGGCCATTTAAGAATGTCTACTATTTTTAGAAATGTGAACTATAAGTACAACGGAGAACAAGATTCCTTTTTTGGATATGGTCTTTCCTTTTCAGGAAAATTAATGAAAGAGGTAAATAATTTTCAATTCCAAGGAACCGTTGGAAAAGGTATTGCAACGTACATTACAAGTATTTCAGGTTTTGGGTATGATGGATTTCCTACAATAGGAGGTGAATTAGATGCAACTCCTTCTTATGGGGGGTGGGCTTCCTATGAATATTATTTCACTCCTAAAATTCATACGAATTTTGTTTTAGGATATACCCGTTTCTATACTGATGATGTTAGACGGTTTTTATTGGTAGATGGAGGTGAAAATGAAATTAATGTAATAAATGGAAACATAGATCATACCCATAGTTATGGTATTGTTAATATTATGTATGACCAATTTAAAAGATTAACCTATGGTTTGGAATTAGATTATGGGACTAAAAAACTAGACGTAGAAGGTATGGTAAATGGAACTCAATTAAACGAATCTAAAAGTAGAGATGCTATGAGAATAAGTTTTGGTTTTATGTTTTTCTTTTAGAACATGTGTTCATTTAATTTAGTAACACCCTATAGCAATTACAAATAGGATGTTACTATAATGTTTAGCTAGTGCTATTGTTTATGATCGTTTCGAACATTCTCATCTCTATACTTACAACAAGCATGTAATTTATTATATGCCTCATCACTTGCTTTCATCCCTTCGGTGTCATGACCTACGGCAACAATGCTTTTTTTAATTGTTTCTATATCCGTTTTTTGTTCATTGAAAACCAATTTCAATTCATGAGTTTCCACACTCCAATTGGCTGATTTTATTCCTTTTGTTTTGATACATGCATCTTCTATGCGCTTTTTACACATTTCACAAACGCCATCAACCTCTAAAGTTAATTTTTCATTTCTATTTTGGGAAAACCCAACAGTTCCAATTAAGAAAACCGCTACCATTAATAATTTTTTCATTTGTTTTAATTTATGTTGTTAAGAATAATTCAAAACAACAGTTTTATATTTTATTTTAATTTATTCTATATCGCAATCCAGCATAATAGCTACTTCCAAAAATTGGTCCATAAACCATAGTGGTATCAAAATAAGGTCCGAATGGATTTTCTGCACTCACAATGGGATTATCTTGTTTCACATTGGTTATGTTTTCACCTCCAAAATAGATTTCAAATTTAGATGAAAAAACTTTCGTTATTTGGGCATTTAGGGTTGCTACTGTTGGTGAATAAGCTGGTAATTGAAATTCTATTGGACTACTTGATGTTGACGAAAAGCGCTGCTCTCCCAACCAATTATAAGTGACATCAAATTTCCACTGAGCATTATTATCACTCTTTTTCTTGGTTTCATATGAAGCATTGGCAAACATACGTTGTTTAGGAACCAATGGTTTTTCCAATTTACCCGATTCATATTGTGTTTTAACATCGTAATATTTATATGCTAAACGTAAATTGAAACCTTCAAAAGTATTGTAATTGAACTCTACTTGAGTACTATTTGAATAACTATCCCCTTCTAAATTGTAAAAGTTTGCTTCTAAAGGATTTTCCAAATCCAACACAATCTGATTTTCAAAATCTGTCCTATAAAAATCAATGATAACATCTGCTTTTCGGCCAAACAAATTAAATCCCTGTAAAAATGACACCCCATAATTCCAAGCTATTTCAGGATCTAAACCATATATTTTACCCCCAGCATTTACAATATTAATAGCCCTAGATGTTGCAAATATATTTTGATTTTCAGCAAAAATATTGGCACTTCTTTTCCCTCTTCCAATGGACGCTTTTAAAGCTGATTTCTCCCAAGGGGTATAACGCATATGCAATCTAGGTGTTACAAAAGTTCCTAAAGTAGTATGAGAGTCAATTCTAAAACCTGCAGTAAGATTAAAATTTGATAAATCATCAAAAGTATATTCGAAAAATGTTCCTATAGAATTCTCTTTTCTGTTGAAATCAACCACTTCAGATTGAATTGATGTTGATTCTTCATAATTATCAAATGTGTAATTTAAACCTGTTTTAAACTTATGACGAGAATCACCTATAATTGAACTATAAATAGCTGTTGAATAAAAACTTTTATGCAAAATATTGTATATATTTTGTCCAAAATAAGAATCTTGATCGTGATTGCTATAGGCCACTTGTGTATCAATAAATTGATGCGGTATCTCTGGATTTGCATAGCTTAATTTTCCAGAAAACTCAAAACGTTTTGTGTCTATTTCACTACCCCAAGCATTTGTGGTTAGTTTGTCTTTATATGGATCAAAATTAATTTGTCCCATTTGTTTTTCGTCATTTAAAAATCTAAAATTCAAAAAACTAACCAATCCTTTTTTCAAATCAACATACTGCCACCTGTTCATTACATTAAT
>JADWMI010000372.1 GCA_015767395.1 Bacteroidota bacterium
CACCAACAGCATATATCGATAACTTTTTTAAGAATTCTCTTTTATCTAATTTGTTATGAGCATATTTATCATATAAATCAAAAACGTCTTGATTAAGTTCTTCTTTCTTAACTTTTTTCATGAGAATAATTTTAGATTAATACTTTTTAATAAAATATTTGAGGATTCACATAATTAATGAGGTATCGTTAAATAGAAAAATCATCAAATATGAATATTACAAAGGTCAATTTTATTAAAATAAAAAAGACTTTCACATTATCTTGTACTAAAATATAAAAAAGAAACTAATAATGTAAGTTTATTATCGAATTGAAGGATTGAATACAAAACCGACACTAAAAAAGACCCTAACCTTATTAATATCATTTACATATGATATGTCAAAATTAATAGGGCCTAAAAATGAATGATATGAGACAGTTGTTCCAATGGTCATTAATAAACTTGTTTTATCGTGGTCTTGCCATTGATTACCAGGTGTAAATGCTTCTTCAAGATAATCATTAAAAGTTCCAAATCCAACTGAAGCAATATTAAAATTTGGTGTTAAATAAACTTTATTAACGGGATTGAATTGCATTCCTAAATGCAATCTTAGAAACTGACTAGCATTTAATTCACCTTCATAAAGTCCTGGTAAAACATAACTATCTCTTTTTGGAATTAATAAATTACCACCAATAAAATAATTTACCGCATAACCATAAGGATCCTCTGAATCTGAAAGCGATATGTCATTAAGTTTATCGTGAAAAATAAAACTACTTGTTGCACCAATTATTCCAGTAACCTTATTTTTAACTGGAAGCCTCTTTTCAAAGTTTAATGCAAATTTGGTGAACCCATCTGTGCTACCTTCAACGGGAGGGTCTTCCACTTCATCGTAATAAGTCAGATCAATATTATGCATAAAGGATCTTGCAATATTAGCATGAAAAAAAGTTCCTTCAGTTGGGTAAAAAACTTGAGACATACTATTATAAATATATTGAGCGTACAACTCAATATTATTAAACTTATAAACCTCTAGATTGTTTTCGTTAAACTCCGGCGCTGATTTTGGTTTTATATGGGTGTGTTGGTAGTTCAAGCCAAGTCCAACATAACTCTCTAATGAGTTTAAGTTTTTGTTTATTTGGTTGTCAAATTGGACAGATCTATAGCGCATATCTTCTCTGAAATCACCATCAATAAACATTTTATGTTTTAACTGTTCTCCATACAGTTCAGATTTCCACCACCAGGATTTATCTCCTCCAAAAATTTTCTGATATGCAAATCTAAATCTAGGTTGTTCAGCAATATCTATAGTTGCAATAAAGCGAGAAGATTCCCCAAAAATATTTCTACCTGTATAATTCATTACAATACCCACGCCTCTATAAGTATCATAATGTAAAGACCCTTTAATCTGATGTTGTGAATGTTCAAATCCATTTAATTGTAGACCTATTTTATCTCCTTTTGCAATATAATTGGTTGTAATTTGACTAAACAAATTAGTTCCCATGGCTCTGTTTATGCCCTCAACAATATCTTGAACAGTGTATTTCACATTGGTTTTAATATTTGCTCTATCTTTTACCAGTTCCAAATTGTCATCACTAATGCCAGTGTAACTAATGGTGTCTAAAATAAATTCATTTTTAACATCAGGTAATTGATGAATTCTTTTATCAAAACCTTTTAATTTTTCAGCTAAAGAAATTAAAACATCTAAATTTTTTTCAGTAGCAATTTTCCCTTCTTCAAAAATTTCATTGCTATTGGTAAAATCGCCAGTTGAATATGTTATATGTGGAACGTGATCCAATAAAATATCACAGTTTTTTTGATTCTCAGGATTTTTTAAGTTGCTGGTTAGCATACTTGTTTGAAAAAGAATGGTTGGAATATTGTCTAGTTTTTCAATGGGAGCCATGCCTCCACCAACATCACTACCAATAATTATTTCAGCCCCCATAGTTTTGGCGACATCAGTTGGGAAATTGTTTAGTATACCACCGTCAACCAATAACGTGCCTTTATAAGGAACTGGTCTAAAAATACTTGGAATAGACATACTTGCACGCATAGCTACAGCCAAAGAACCTTCGCCCATAATTACTTCTTTACCATTAACAAGATCGGTTGCAATGGCTCTGTACGGGATAGGAAGATCATCAAAATTGGTTATGTTGTGGACAGGGTAGGCCAGTGAAGATAAAAATTCTCTTAGGCTTTGATCGCTTAGTAAAGAAGAATTTACTTTTGGCTTTCCTTCTTTTAAATCCAAGTCAATTAAATATTTTTTGAATTCACTTTTTTCTTCAACACTTACTTTTGATAATGAAATAGTACCGCCAAGAAGTTCATCCCAATTGGCATTTTTTGCAATGTTTGCAATACTATCACCCGAATAACCCATGGCGTATAAACCACCAACAATACTCCCCATGCTGGTTCCTAAAACCATATCGGGTACAATACCCAATGAATCTAATTTTTGTAATAAAGGAATGTGAGCAATTCCTTTTGCGCCACCACCACTTAGTACCAAAGCTACCTTTGGTTTTTTATCTTGCCCAAAATTTAGAAGCGGAACAAATAGGAAAATGAGGAAAATAAAAATAGAAAGCTGCTTCATTAATGTTGGTGTTTTTAAACTTTCTTTAGATGAAATAAATGTCTTTAACAATGCAATTGAAAATGTAGGTTTCATAGTTTTCTTAAACTTGATTTAAGAAAACGAATATACTCAATTAGTGTGAATTATGACTAAAAATAAACTATTTTCAATTTTTTTAATTTCAACTAATTTTAAAATAAACAATGTGAAACAGTCTAAATTAATCTAGTTTTTGCTGACGATTTTCATAATATAAGACTTCTTTATTCTCTGT
>JADWMI010000106.1:0-5111 GCA_015767395.1 Bacteroidota bacterium
ACTGCAATTCCCCACCATTTTTCATTACAATTACTACCTTCAGGAATATAAATTCCTGGCTCAACGGTAATGACCATGTTTTCTTTAAAATTTCCATACAGGCCTGGATCATGAACGTCCAAGCCTATATGATGTGAGGAACCATGTGGATAATAATTATGGTTTGATTTTTCTGATTCAATAATTCCTAAATCCGACAAACCTTTGTTAATAATCTTTATTGTAGCCTTGTTTGGATCATTAAAACCATTTCCAATTTTTGTTTCAGCTATTCCTGCTTCCTGTGCTTCATACACCAAATCGTAAATTAATTTTTGTTCTTTAGAAAATTTTCCATTCGCAGGAATTGTTCTTGTAACATCAGCTGTATACCCACGATATTCAGCGCCCAAATCCATGAGCACCAATTCTCCATCACCAACCTTCGTTTTATTATTTTCTATATAATGCAAAATACAGCCATTCCCTCCTGCTCCAACAATTGATGGATATCCTTCATATTCAGCTCCATATTTTTTATATACAAACTCATGAACACCTTGCACTTCTGTTTCAGACATTGCAGGATGCATGGCCTTCATAATTTCCAATTGCCCAACAGCTGAAATTTCAACTGCTTTTTTTAGCAATATAAGTTCATCCTTGGTTTTTACTTCACGCATTGACGCCATTATAGTACCTAACGATTTAGTGTCAATTATTTTCTGTGTTTTAACTTTAATTTTATCAGTAGTTGGATCGGTTAGGTTTTTTAAATCAAAAGAGATTTTTTCTTTAAAAATTCTAATTAAGTCGTACAAATCTGCTTCTTCATTTATATGATCTCTCACATCATTTTTGAAATTTTCAAACAATATTTTATCAAATTTAGAAAAATCAATTTCATAACTACTAAATTCACCTCCATTGTAAGCAACTCTAAAACCTAACGCATCCTGTGCACCTTCAACACCCAAGCGTTTTCCGGTCCACATCTCAGCATATTCATTCCGCTCTTGCACAAATATCACTTCATTAAACGTTTTGCCATTGATTGTTTGTTCGTCTTTAAAAACCAGCACCAAGGCATTTGGCTCTCTATAGCCTGTTAAATAGTAGAAGTTTGGATCCTGATGATATACATAATCTACATCGTTAGCCCTGTTTCTCACAGGGTTTGCAAAAAATACCGCAACACTATTTTTAGGTAAGTTTTTCCTTAGTTCATCTCTTCTGTTTTGATGAAAATCGGGAGATAAAAAATCTTCTGGAGTTCCCGGGTTTTGTGAAAAACTAAATGAAATACTTAAGATTACTACTAAAAGCGCCAAATAACGTGACTTCATATTTTTATAGAATAACAATTAAATAATTTCAAATATAATGAAAAGATCTATTTACCCTGATTTACATTGAAATATTAACAATATTATGGAAGCGAGTAAATAGATATTACAATATTAAGGTAAGTTAATACCAATGCTATTCTGTATTATTTATTAAATTAGCATCGCAAAAAAAATACTAAAAATGAAGAATACAGCTTTAACGCATATCCATGAACAATTAGGTGCTAAAATTGTACCATTTGCAGGTTATAATATGCCTGTACAATACGAAGGAATAAATCTTGAACATGAAACCGTAAGAAAAGGAGTTGGTGTTTTTGATGTTTCTCATATGGGCGAATTTTTAATTAAAGGTGAAAACGCTTTATCACTTATCCAAAAAGTCACTTCAAATGATGCTTCAAAATTGGCTATTGAAGATGCCCAATACAGTTGTTTACCAAATGATACTGGAGGTATTGTTGATGATTTAATTGTTTATAGAGTTAAAGAAGATACTTATTTATTGGTGGTTAACGCTTCTAATATTGAAAAGGATTGGAATTGGATTAGCGCTCACAATACAGAGAATGCTGAAATGACCAATATTTCAGAAAATTATTCTTTGCTAGCCATTCAAGGACCAAAGGCTGTAGAGGCTATGCAAAGCTTAACTTCAATAGATTTATCGGCCATTAAATTTTATTCTTTCAAAGTTGCTGATTTTGCTGGTATAGAGCACATTATTATTTCTGCAACTGGTTATACTGGTTCTGGCGGATTTGAAATCTATTGCAAAAACAATGAGGTTGAAAAGGTTTGGAATGCTGTTTTTGAAGCTGGAAAAGATTTCGGAATAAAACCAATTGGTTTGGCTGCTCGTGACACGCTAAGATTAGAAATGGGATATTGTTTATATGGAAATGATATAAATGATACCACCTCTCCTATTGAAGCCGGATTGGGTTGGATTACCAAATTCACTAAAGATTTTGTAAATGCTGAAGCGCTTAAAAAACAAAAAGCAGCAGGTGTAACTAAAAAATTAGTGGCTTTTAAAATGATAGACAGAGGAATTCCTAGACATGATTATGTTATTGTTAATGAAAATAGCGAACCTATTGGTCAAGTTACTTCTGGAACTATGAGCCCTTCATTAAAGGAAGCCATTGGAATGGGGTATGTAACAATTGAAAATGCTAAGTTTGGGACTGAAATTTTTATTCAAGTTCGAAATAAAAATTTAAAAGCCGAAGTGGTTAAATTACCTTTTTATAAAGGTTAAGAGTTTTTAGAAATTTTACCCACTACACCTTCATAAAATTTATAGAAGAAATTAAAGTCTTTTTCCATATTATCGGTTAAATAATATGGTTCTGAGATTTTAATTTCTTTGTCTTTAAAATTAAATGTAAACATCACAATAGGAACATTTGCACCTTTCGCAATATAATAAAAACCTGTTTTCCATTCAGTAACTTTTTTTCTGGTTCCTTCAGGTGATAAGGCTAAAATAAAATTTTCTTTGCTATTAAATATGTTAACAATTGCATCAACCTTATTATTGCTTTTGCTTCTATCTATTGGTGTGCCCCCTAACCATCTAAAAATAAATCCAAAAGGAGGTCTAAATAAGGAGGCCTTTCCTATATAATTAGCAGGTAGTTTTTCAGCAAATTTAATGCCTAATCCTATAAAAAAATCTAACCAATGCGTGTGTGGCGCCCCAATAATTACATATTTATTTATGTTCTTAGGAAAACTTCCAACAGTTTTCCATCCAAATAAAGTGTACAATATAAAACGTGCAATAACCTTCATATAAGTGTTAATAACTCAACTTTTAAAGTTAATTAGTTGATTGTGGAGGCAAATATAAAAATCTTACTTTTATAAAATCATTTGTTGAATCATTTTAATTTTATTTTATGAAAAAATATTTGTTAGCACTTGTTGTTTTTATAAGCTTTTTTAGCTTGAAAGCACAATCAGACAAACCAAAAACTGGACCTATAATTGATAATTACGGAACCTCATATACTATAAAAAAAGCTGATTTAGCCTTAGACATCGAAAAAGAATATAAAGTTATTTTTGATGTTTTTACAGATAATTCAAAAAAAGGAAAAGTAAACCCTTTAATAAACACTGTAGCACGTTATTTAAATATGCACGCAAACCAAGGTGTAAAATCTAAAAACATGAAGGTAGCGCTAATTTTACATGGGGGCGCAACAAAAAGTGCTTTAAGCGATAAAGCATATCAAAAAAAATACAATGCAAAGAATCCAAATACTGAATTGATAAAAGCGTTGAAAAAAGCAGATGTTGAAATTTATGTATGTGGACAATCTTTTTTATTCAACGGCTTTGATTTAGACGATGCTTCTGATAATGTAAAAATTTCATTATCTGCATTAACGGCGCTGGTAGCATATCAAAGTAACGGATATCAAATTATAAACTTTAATTAAACTATGGAACCAACTATTATAATTCCAATTGTATTTATTACAGCCGCAGCTATTGGTTTCATTATTGGAAAATTATTGACGAAAAATAGTCTAGAAAAATTGACTTCTGAATTAGAAATTAAAAACAAACTATTACTTGAGGAAAAAGAGGTAAATAAGAACACAATCAATACTTTAACGGAAAATAAAAACGCGTTAAGCAATGAAAAACATCAGATAGATTTACGCTATACTGAGAAAGTTTCTGAGTTGAAAAATTTGGAAGAAAAACTACAAGATAATAAGGCTGAAGTAGAAAAATTACAGGAAAAATTTACCAAAGATTTTGAAATTTTAGCCAGTAAAATCTTAGAAGAAAAATCTTCTAAATTCACCGAGCAGAATAAAGAAAATATCAAAAACATCCTAAACCCCCTTCAAGAAAAAATTCAGATTTTTGAAAAGAAAGTAGAAGACACGCATAAAGAAAGTATTGATTACCACGCAGCATTACGCCAACAAATTGTAGGTTTAAAAGATTTAAATCTACAAATGAGTAAAGAGACAATCAACCTAACCAAGGCTTTAAAAGGAGATAGTAAAGCACAAGGGAACTGGGGTGAATTGGTTTTAGAACGTGTACTTGAAAAGTCTGGTTTGCAGAAAGATAGCGAATATTTTGTTCAGCAAAGTTTTGTAAACGACGAAGGTAAACGGATTATGCCTGATGTTGTGATTCATTTGCCTGATGAAAAGAAAATGATCATAGATTCAAAGGTTTCGTTAACTGCCTATGAACAATATATAAATGCTGATGATGAAAATGATAAAACACAGTTTTTAAAAGAACATGTAAATTCTTTAAAACGCCATATAGATCAATTAAGCGAAAAGAAATACGAAGATATTTATAAAATAGATTCACCTGATTTTGTGTTGCTTTTTATTCCTATTGAACCTGCTTTTGCGATCGCATTGAACAGCGACAACCAACTGTATAACAAAGCGTTTGAGCGTAACATTGTAATTGTAACCCCTACCACCCTTCTAGCAACATTGCGTACTATAGATAGTATGTGGAACAATGAAAAACAACAAAGAAATGCTATTGAAATAGCTTTACAAGCAGGTAGATTGTATGATCAATTTATAAATTTAACAGATGATTTAATTAAAGTTGGAAACCAATTAAGAACCGTACAAGGTTCTTATGATACTTCGATGAAAAAACTAACTGGAACTGGTAATTTAATTAGAAAAGTAGAGAAAATTCGAAAATTAGGCGCTAAAGGAACTAAAAACTTTAATGATAAGTTACTTGAAAGAGCCTTAGAAGATGAAGATTAAACAT
>JADWMI010000106.1:5211-7807 GCA_015767395.1 Bacteroidota bacterium
AAATGGACAAAAAAAATCCTGCACTGGGCAGGATTTTAATATTTTATTAGCTGAAAAATATTACATTTTAAACAGCGGTCTGTGAGACATCATTTCATTTACTTTTCCTGCAATATTTTCTAATATTGTTTCATCTTCATGATTTAGCACAACTTCATCAATCAATGCTACAATGGCAAGCATATCATCTTCTTTTAATCCTCTGGTTGTTACTGCAGCAGTTCCTATTCTAATTCCTGAAGTTACAAAAGGAGATTTATCATCAAATGGCACCATATTTTTATTTACAGTAATATCAGCTTTTGTCAATGCATTTTCAGCATCTTTTCCACTGATACCTTTATTTCTTAAATCAATTAACATACAGTGATTGTCTGTTCCTCCTGAAATAATTTTATACCCTTTGGCAACAAAAGCATCAGCCATTGCCGAAGCATTTTTCTTTACTTGAATTTGGTAATGTAAAAACTCGTCGGTTAAAGCTTCACCAAATGCCACTGCTTTGGCAGCAATAACGTGCTCTAATGGTCCACCTTGATTACCTGGAAATACAGATGCATTAATTAACGTTGACATCTTTTTTAATTTTCCGCTTTTTAATTTTAAACCAAACGGATTTTCAAAATCTTTACCAATCATTATAATTCCACCACGTGGTCCACGCAAGGTTTTATGTGTAGTTGTAGTTACAAAATGACAATGAGGAATTGGGTCGTTTAAAATTCCTTTGGCAATTAAACCAGCTGGATGTGAAATATCAGCCATCAACAAAGCGCCAACTTCATCTGCTATTGCTCTAAATTTTTTAAAATCTAAATCTCTTGAAAATGCTGAAGCACCCGCAATAATTAATTTTGGTTGTTCTTTTTTTGCCGTTTCCAAAATTTTATCATAATTCAAAAGCCCTGTTGCTTCTTCTACACCATAAAATGAAGTCGTATATAACTTACCTGAAAAATTTACTGGAGAACCGTGGGTTAAATGTCCACCGTGAGACAAGTCAAAACCTAAAATTTTATCACCAGGTTTTAACACTGCGTGATAAACAGCGGCATTTGCCTGTGAACCAGAATGTGGTTGAACATTCACATATTCAGCTCCAAAAAGCTCCTTAGCCCTATCAATTGCAATCTGTTCAACAATATCTACTACTTCACAACCGCCGTAATAACGTTTGTTAGGATACCCCTCAGCATATTTATTTGTTAAAACAGAACCCTGCGCTTCCATTACTTCATCACTTACAAAGTTTTCTGAAGCAATTAGCTCTAAACCATTTGTTTGTCTTTCTCTTTCGTCTTCTATTAAATCGAAAATTATTTGGTCACGTTGCATTATTTACTTGTTTAAAAGTTAAAATTTACGCAAAAATACTAATTTCATTTTGCTTTCAGTAATAAACTTATATATTTGATTAGAAAATGTAAACCCCGTTAATTTAAAACCAGTACTATGAAAATAATAGCGAATGATCCGAGCAGAAAATCGTGGTTAGCATGTGATGAAGACTGTGATTTCCCAATTCAAAATATTCCTTTTGGAGTTTTTATAACAAAAGATGATATTATTACTATTGGAACCAGAATTGGTGAATATTCAATTGATTTAGGTGCATTTCACCAATTGGGGTATTTTAATGGAATTCCATTAACCGATGATATTTTTATGCAAGATTCATTGAATGATTTTATTGCAGACGGGAGAAAAACATGGCGATTGGTTAGACAAAGAATTGCTGAAGTTTTTGACCTTGAAAATCCTATTTTAAGAGATAATGAAGAACATAGATCCATAATTATTTTTGACGTTAATGAGGTTGAAATGTTAATGCCTATTGACGTTGGTGATTATACTGACTTTTATTCAAGTAAAGAACATGCCACCAATGTAGGTATGATGTTTAGAGGAAAAGAAAATGCTTTGATGCCTAATTGGCTGCATATGCCTGTTGGATATCACGGACGTTCATCGTCAGTGGTAGTTTCAGGAACAAATATTCACAGACCATACGGACAAAGCTTACCAAAAGATTCCTCTGAACCTGTATTTGGCGCTTCAAACAGTTTGGATATGGAACTTGAAATGGCTTTTATTACTACAGCTGCCAATGATTTAGGTAAAATAATTTCAGTAGATGAAGCGGAAGAACATATTTTTGGAATGGTTTTATTGAACGACTGGAGCGCAAGAGATATTCAAAAATGGGAATATGTGCCACTGGGCCCTTTCTTAGGAAAAAACTTTGCGACAACAATTTCACCTTGGATTGTAACTTTAGACGCTTTAGAACCTTTTAGATGTGAAAGTCCAAAACAAGATGTAGCGCTATTGCCTTATTTACAGCATCAACACAGAACAGATAATAGTTTTGATATTAAATTGGAAGTAACACTAGAAACTGAAAACGGAGATTTAAATACCATTAGCCAGTCTAACTTTAAATATTTGTATTGGACAATGGCTCAACAATTAGCACATCAAACTATTAATGGTTGCAATGTAAGAGCTGGTGATTTAATGGGAAGCGGAACTATTTCTGGACCTACAAAAAATAGCTATGGATCTATGCTTGAGCTCACTTGGGGAGGAAAGGAAC
>JADWMI010000373.1 GCA_015767395.1 Bacteroidota bacterium
CTACTATTCTATTTATAGTTGATGGTGAAAAACACCAACAACGAAAAATTTTAATAAACAGATGCGCCAGGTCATTATAGAGTCTTTATTATTAATTCAACAGAGTTTCTAAAAGCGCATTTAGTTGATTAAACTTTTTTGGATTTTTAACTTTAATTTTATTGAGATTCAGTAATTTCCATTGCACCGCTGGGAATCGTTCAAAATCATGAATACTCCAATCGGGAATTGTCTTATTAAAACTTATTAAAAACTCCTTGTCTTTGGTAGTCAATTTATTATGTATTGTTTCTATCAATTCTGCTCTACACTTCTCAAAATTCTCATATGTAAAGGGTTCTAAACTCATGCCCTCAAACTGATTAACGATTGTTTCTCGTTGGTCTATTAATTGAGGTTGTAACATTTCATGTAAAGGTCTATTGCTACTCAAAAGACACAAGATCAATCCTTTTATAATGTCATTGGTTAAACCTTCATTTTGTAATAAGTATTTAACATCGAATAGGTCTCTAGGGTGCTGTCGATCTAAGGCAGCACAAATTTTACCGCCATACAATTGCCCTAAGGGCACTACAGAAATAACACAGAAAGCATTAAAATCTTCTTGTGCTTTCTCACATAATGACAACTTTGAAACTTCGTCTATTACACCTCTGTTTATTTGATTGACCTCTATTTTTATTTGCGCCTTAGTTGTAGTGACTAGTAGTTTTAATTTTTCATCCATTACGGTAATCTTAGCCTCTGACAAGACTTTTTCAAGATTCTTTTTTATGTTACCAAGAGCAGCAACAATTTTTTGAAAGGATGTATTTCTATCTTCTAGAGGTATATAGGTTAAATCAATATCTACAGACAACCTAGGCATATCTCTTATAAATAAATTAATAGCCGTACCACCGTGTAACGCAAAAGAAGGTTCTTTTGCCACTTCTGGTAATACTTGTAATAATAAAGAAACTTGATTTTTATAATTACTCATAAACTGCTAATATCTTAGGGATCGTGATACTGTATTTAGATATGTAGACTCCTTCTTTTACTAGCGAACGCTTCCCTTTTCCTAGATCTATTTTTTCTAAGTTGATATAATTAAACCAATCGTGTTGTGCTTTATCAGCCATATATAAAAAAAGTCGTTTTACTTTTACAGAACTACATTGCTCCAAAAGGTCTTGTACTTGTTTTGGTCTAAGGTTATTCAGTCCTTCCATTATTTCATAACACTCAACAAGTTCTTGTTTTTTAGGTACTAGATATAAGCATTCCAACAAGGCTCTTACGGGGTTAGATATTCGTAATTTAAACGTTTGGTGTTCTATAGTCTGCAATCCAACTTGCGGAGGCAGAAAGGAAGAACTAAAGTAGTTCACTTTTAAACCCCAATCGTATTTAGAAAACCAAGCAGGGAGTTTCTCTTTATTACCACCAAACAATATAATTTGCTGTGTAGATAATTCAAGATAATGAGTTTTTCCTAATAAAGATAAAGCCGTTTTTCCTCCTAAATGAGCACTCGAATTAGATTGTTGCTGTAATGCAGATAGAGCACCCTCATAAGTAGGTTTCTCTCCAACGCGCATCCAAGCGCCTGTACCAATTGAGTATAGCCAGTTGCTTTTTTTATAGCGATTTAACAATTGTGTTGAAAATCCATTTTTAGTTAACCATGAACTGAGATATACAACTCCAGAGGGTTGGGAATTAAGTAGCCGGTTTATTTTTTGCTCTTTTTCCAAACTAATAGTTTCTATTTTCAATGTTTTTTAAACCAAAAAATATAATTTCGGTTTATTTTGTGCTAAATATACAAGCTATTAGTTTGTGTATTCAAATAATTATAAACAAATATGTAATTATTAATTAAAAATAAATTTCATAAAATATAGATACAGGTCAAAATTATAGTAACACGGTTTACTTTGACACAAAAAAAGGCCATTTACTTCATTAAAAAAATATTCTGACTTCTTAGAGACATCAGCAACTTGTAATTCTTAAACAGATCCAGTAGAAATCTGCATTGTTTGTGCAGTTCTTTATTTCAGTTGCTTTTTAATATCAATTCTTTGGTGTAGAATTCTAACTACTTCAACAATATCATTCGCAGACTTTCTATAAAAAATTAAGTGGGATTTTATTTTTGTTACTCTATAATTCTTTCGTGTTTGTTCTGCAGATTTACCAGTAAAAAAGTTGTCAGCAATAAACTCAATTTCCTCAATTATTAAGCCGTAATATCTATCGGCTTGTTCTTTCGACCATTTATTGAATGTATAAAGCCAAATATCGTCTAAGTCATGAAGTGCTTGCTTACTTATGCGAAATCTGTTTTTACTCATAAATTTTGGTCATGTAATTTTCTCAGATGCTCCTTTGAGTCAAAATCTTCAATAAAACCACTTTGTTCTCCTATTACTAAAGCTTTAATTAGTTCTCTATCTTTTTTTTCTTCTCTCTCAAGAAGCCTTAATGCAGAACGGATGACTTCGCTCACGGAACCATATTTTCCAGAGTTAACCTCACTTTGGATAAATTCCTCAAAATGATTTCCAAGTGATATTGATGTGTTTTTCCCCATTTCAAAAAGTTTATTCAAATGTACCAAATCTTGGTAACACAGCCAAACACTTAAATTAAACACAGCCTCATCTAATCTAAAGACACCTCACTTTAAATTGCAAATTAACAACCTACCCATTATTTAACCAAAACCCAAAAGGGTAATTTTTAAAATTGAACAGGTAATTAAAGCCATTGTTGGTGTTTTCCACCAACAATTGATCTATGCCTTTTGCACCAATTGATACATGTTATTAAAAAATATTCGACCTTCTAGAAGAATGCCCGCAAT
>JADWMI010000374.1:0-2075 GCA_015767395.1 Bacteroidota bacterium
AAAATTATTCAATAACTGCTTTGCAAATTTAAACTATTGTGTATATTTGCACCCATCAATAAACTACGCGGGCGTGGTGGAATTGGTAGACACGCCAGACTTAGGATCTGGTGCAGCAATGTGTGAGAGTTCGAGTCTCTCCGCCCGCACAACCACCTCACAAACCTTATTCACTCTAGCATTTTTTAATATTCAACTAAAAATTAACAAAGGCTAGAGTTATGTTTAAATTTAAAAAAGAAGTCGGTTACGAAGTCGGTCTAACAATGAATTTTATAAACAACAACATTGGATCAATCAATAAATTCATTGCTTATAAGGAAATTAGCGGTGTTCGTATTGCAGATCTAACTAAAGACTGGCACGTTTACTATAAGTTTAGATCTCCTCACACTAAGAAACTGGTAAAGTTCACTATAAAAAAAGGTATTAATCGTCATAAAAATATACCAGATCGTATGTTTGCTATAAAGGCTATGTTAATAGCTGTTGAAACTAACTTGCGTAACGGCTTCAATCCATTTGAAGCACCAGTAGAAGAATTATCAGAAGCATTAACGGTTGAAAATGCTTTAAAACAAGCGTTGGATCAAAAGATCAAACACTGGTCTGAATCGACAATATATGCCAGTGCTTCTATGTACACTGTTTTTGAACGTTGGTTAACAATATCAAGTTTACATAAAATAGATATTAGCGAATTAACCAAACGACACATAGCAATCTTTTTAAACCAGTTAAAAAACAAAGACGGATCTGATGTTAGCGGAACAACCAGAAACAATTACAGAACATTTGTATCTGGACTGGTAAAGCAATTGGTTGATGATGATATATTGCCAGTGAATTTTGTTACAACAATTCCAAAAGTAAATTCCAAACCTAAAAAGAATAGACCGTTTACAAAAGATCAACTGGTAGAAATTAAAAAGTATCTACTAGAGAATGATCCATACCTATACACTTACATACAATTTGTCATGTATGCTTTTCTTAGACCTATTGAAGTTAGCCGTATTCAGCTAAAAAATATTAATTTGAAAGTTGGCATCATTCAATCAGCTACAAAAACAGATCTAAATTCAACTGTATTGATTATTGATAGCTTAAGATCTGTAATTGAAAAAATGGATCTTAATTTTAAGAATAAGAATCATTATTTATTTACGCCTAGTTTTAAGCCAGACAACTATGAGACTGTTAGAGAAAAAAGTAAAGCGGATTTCTTTATTGCTCGTTTCAAACGGTTGAAAACAAAACTGGATCTAGGATCTGAATACGGTTTGTATTCATTCAGACATACCTTTGCACTGGATCTTTACAACAACTTCGTATCTCAAGGACTTACCCAGTTAGAGGCAAAGCATAAGCTAATGTCTATTACCAGACACAAATCATTGGCTGGTCTGGATAACTATTTACGTGATATTGGTGCCGTACTTCCTAAAGATTATTCAAGTGATTTTACAGTGAATTTTTAAGTTACTGGAAAAGACTGGAAAAGACTGGAAAAGACTGGAATAGACTGGAATAGACTGGAAAGTAGGGGTGTAACAGGGAATCAAACAATGGAAAACACTGGGAATTACTGGAATCTAATGGATCAAACAACCAAACAAAAACTGGAAAACACTTGAAAACACTTGAAAACACTGGAATAAACTTTAAATAACAGTACAAAATACGGGTCAAGCTCTAAATGTATTGGTGTAAGTTGCAGTAAATCAGAAATGTATAAGGCGTCTTTCGAGTCCTGTGTAGACTCATTTAAAAACTTTTCTAAGATAAAGAAGATTAAGATGTTTTTTAGCTATAAATACCAGTAGTTCAATTTTTTTTTACTCTTTGGATAAAAACGCTTAATATAAGATTTGAGTCTAGTGTTTAGTTTGTCAATATATTTATTCATATATTTAGGTTTGTATCACAAAACAAGATGTTTTTTAAAAATCTTAAATTAAAAATTTTGAATCTTAAATTTTTTTTGTTTGTTGCTTTTATTTCAATTTTTCTCTCTTGTAATAAAAAAAAATCAATTGAAATTAGCACATCTTCTTCAAAACAACAATTAGGGG
>JADWMI010000374.1:2085-2855 GCA_015767395.1 Bacteroidota bacterium
CTCTGAAATAGCCGATACTTCAAATACAATTTTTAAGGAAATCAAAAAAAAAATAGAAGTAAATTATTTTATTGAGCAATTAGACAATACCAAGGGGCTTTCAAATAGTTCTGTAAATGCCATATTTCAAGATTCTGAAAATTTACTTTGGATTGGTACTTGGGATGGGTTAAATCGTTATGATGGCACTAAGTTTAAAATATTCAGGCCAGAATTAAATAATGAAAATAGCTTAAGTCATCAAGTAATTTTAAAAATAGGAGAAGATGATACAGGTCAAATTTGGATATTGACCATGCATGGCATAAATAGATACGATAAAAAAAAGAATTTATTTCAACGCTATTACTTTTCTAGAGAAAACGACCCTCCCTTAACAGAATCGGAATTCAACATCGCTTTTAACGGTTCAAAAAAAGTATTCTGCATGGTGAAGGATTGGGGAATTGGTTATTTTGACGGGAACGATTTTCAATTGTTGAATGCCAATAATCTTCCTAAGGAATCGGTTAAAAAAATGAAGTTCCTTCCAACAGGCGAATTATTGGTTTTATTTGAAAATAATCAACTATATGAATTAGTTTTTGATACAGTTGATAATAGTAAAAAAATAATTTCTCAAGTGGAATTGGTTTCAGAGGATATTAGAGAATTTGGAATATTGGCCGATCATAAAATTTGTGTGCTTTCAAATACTGAGGGCTTAGGTATATTTTCATTACTAAATAAAAGCAGACAATATTTAAATGAAAGAACGATTCAAAAAATAA
>JADWMI010000375.1 GCA_015767395.1 Bacteroidota bacterium
GTTTCCGAAAATGTAGTTTTTCAATTATCAGTTAACTGAATTATAACTGATTCTTAACTTGATTAATCAACTTATTTCAAACTTTAATTAATTAATCTTTTATTAATTCTACTAAATAACAACTTGGAAACAACTTCAATAATTGATTTCTATTGCTTAAGAATCATTAATGATTTTTTTTGATTATTTAAAACCAGATTCTAATATTTAGATTGTATTAGAATTGAACTCAATCTTTTTCAATTACAAGTAAAAGACAAATCAAAACAATACGCGCGCACGAGCAGAAAGAATTAATCGTTTTTCACACTATAAAAAAGAGGGGCTGTTAATCTTTATTAATAATCTTTTTCAATCTTTAAAATTAATAATTAATTTCTATTAATAATTGAACTCAGTCTTTAATTTAAATTCATTCTAAACATATTTTATTTTACATTCGTTTCTTAGATAAACTTCAACCTCAATTTAATTTTATCTAAAATCTTTTTCATAGCAATTTACCACTCCTTTAATGCAATTTTTGGGGTGGTTTTTTTATTTTGATTAATTGTTTTCAGAATGAATACTTCCTTTTTTAAACTCAAATACCTGTTAATCCATCTGTTATGATAATTATCATAGGTTTTTTAGGATAAGTATTGTAATTTTGGCGTTCAAATTAAATTTGAGCTAACTAATATGGGGTGTTAGTTAGGTTAGTTTTAATTATTTGGTTAATAAGAGAAACCTGTTAGATAGATATATTTAATAGGTTTTTTTAGCACTTTACTTACGTTTTAATACAAGCCATTTCATTAAGTTGGCTTTTTTTAATGTTACAAACCACATGAACATGTAGTAGCCATTTTAGGATAAGTATTCTAAATTTACAATGCTAAAAGATTAGTTGCTTGAAAAAATGGTTAATAAGTTATAGAGGATAAAAGGAAGTAAAGCCTCTATTCTTATTACAATAGGAAAACCTGTTAGATAGAAATATTTAATAGGTTTTTTTTGTACATATTTTTTTGTAACTTAATAAAGTGAAAAAGCATAGACGAAATAAAGACTATTTTGATGATTCCTTTTTTAATTTAAAAGGGAATTTATTTAGGACATTAATATTTGTAATCATTATTATATTTGCCATTTTATTTCTGTATTTACTCAGCCAATAGTTTTCTTACACTATAAAAAAGAGAATGACTTTATATCAATTTAATAGGCTAAGTGAAGAAGAACAAATAAAAACAGTTTGGAGTATTGGCGTCTTTTTAGATAATCATATTTCAAAAACTGAAATGTTAAGTTGTTATGCTATTGATATGTTTTTTGTGGAATTGGTTTATGATGCTGAAAAAAATAAAATAGTAGAGGTAAGAAGCTTTATAAGTGGATGGTGTTTAGATAAATATGCACCTAATTTTAAAACTGAATATTAAAATGTTTTCTACACTCTAAAAAAGAGGGGGTTGTTAATACTTAAATTAGCTTCATAAACTAATATTTAATACTAAAATGTACCTTATTTGTACCTTATTTCCTCAATACCCCGTAAATAAAGGGTCATTATGTTCTGTATCGGAAAATAATTACAATAAAGCATAAACGCATAATTTACCCCTCTTAAAAAGTGGGAATAGCATATCGTTTAAAAGTAGGTATTCACTGCAAATTCAAACTGACTTATAAATATCTGTTTAAATGCAGTAATATTATTTTGCTCATAAAATAACAGCATCGCCTTTTTATATTCTATAGAATCAATAGTTCTAAATGAAATTGGACAGTATCCATCACTTATAAGTATAGCATTGCTAATTATTCTGGCAGTTCTTTTATTTCCATCTCCAAATGCTTGTATATATGAAAGTAAAATAAGTGTAAGCAATGCTTTTTCAAACACATTTTCTTTACTATTCACCAATTCACACATGTCAATTAACGCTTCTCTAATCTGATATTCATTATCTAAAGGTTTGTAATTTGTTCCTGAAATACCAACTCTTCGTTTTCTGACATTACGATCTATTCCTAGATCTTTAATTAATAAACGATGAATATCTTCAACGCTATTTATTTTTAATGGTGCTACATAGCTTTTATCATTTACAATAAAATCTATTGCGTCTTTGTGATTTAGAAGCATTACAGCATCATCTTTTGATTTTCCTGATGCAGTTTCTTTTTCTTTTAATAAACGTTCTGTTTCAAGAAGAGAATAAGTATTACCTTCTATTTGTGATGATTTCCAACTTAAGTCAATCGCCAATCGTTCAAGCTCATTATTATATGCTACTTCTGATAGGTTTAAAATATTTTCTTCATATTTTTTTTGAAGTTTTTGAAGCTTTTGATACTCTTCACTGGTGAAAAGGATCACATTATTTAAGGTGTTTTTTATTAAGTCAAAATTGAAGCTAGTTTGAATTTCTCGTTCATCAATTTCTTTTTCAAAATAGCTATTTAAATCAATAGGGTAAAATAAATTATAAGCTCGGCTAATTAAGTATTTTCTCCCTCTTCCTTTTCCTGTTGTTGAAATAAGATTTTCTTCTACTAATTTTGACAAAATACGTTTTACTGTTGCATATCCTATTTTGATATCCAACCCATCATAGATTTCTTTAGACGATACCAAAGGGTTTGCTTTTAAAAAAACAAGTATTTCTTCTCTTTTAACATCTGACATGCTTTCAAATTTAAATTTTACAGCTCATATAAATGGTAAATATAGCTCAAAAAACACAATAACTGAGCTTTGAACTGATTTTATATGAGCTTTAAATGATCCTTATTCTAAATATTATAGCCAGTACAGTTCTAAAATAAAGCGCATTCTTACAACATTATGAGCTTTATTTCAG
>JADWMI010000107.1:0-2233 GCA_015767395.1 Bacteroidota bacterium
GGCGACCCTCGGTACCACAAACCGATGCTCTAACCAACTGAGCTACAACCACCATATTGCGGGTGCAAATATAAAACATTTCTTATTTTTAGCAAACATTTTTTTAGAATAAATTATCAAAAGATTTCACTGCAACGTAACGCTCTGAATTAAAGCCTTCTGCGGCTTCTACGCCTACCAACCTACCTAAGTCCTCTGCCCTATAAACAATACTATCAATAAAATTTTTACTTGAAATTGGCGAGTCTGGCTCCTTACTGTTCGCATCATAAAACTGAGAACCGTACGCCTTCACCGCTGATAGCTTCTTTTCCACAAATCCGCTTACATCAACAACAAAATCTGGTTCACTATTTTTCCACTGTATATAATGGTATACTTGTTTAGGTCTCCAGGCTTCTTGTTGTTCTCCATCTAAACTTGTTTCGATTTTACGCAAACCCGATAAAAAACAAGCGTCGGAAACCAACTGACTTCCTTTTGGGTGGTCTATATGTCGGTCATCAATGGCATTGCATAAAACTATTTCAGGCTTGTACTTTCTTATTATTTTAATTACTGCTAGTTGATGCTCCTTGTCATTTGTAAAGAAACCATCTGCAAAACCCAAGTTTTCACGTACTGCTACCCCTAATATATCCGCAGCCTTGGCAGCTTCAGTAGCTCTAATTTCAGCGGAGCCTCGGGTTCCCAATTCTCCTCTGGTTAAATCCAAAATACCAACTTTTTTACCTTTTGAAATTTCTTTGGCGATGGTTGCACCACATCCCAATTCTACATCATCTGGATGTGCTCCAATTGCTAAAATCGCTAACTTCATATTAATTTTTTAAAATTTCTTAAACAAAGATATAACAATTTTACTTTCAAACTTATCGACTTAAAGAGATAACCTACCTGTAATATATAAGGTATTGAAAACCCATTAAATAGTACGGATTTACAATAAACGGTATAAAAAAAGCAATAAATGGTAATATATATTTGGTGAATTGAATATTAATATATACTTTAGCTATAACAATTTGAGGATGTTAACCCCTAAAACCCCACTAATTATGAAAAAATTTATCTCTTTAACCCTGTTTTTATTAGCATTTTCTTCAATTGCTATAGCTCAAATTTCAAATTTAGAAAAAAACGCATTAATTGATATATATACTTCAACAAACGGTAATGAATGGAATACTTCTTGGGATTTAGATAAAGAAGTTTCCAACTGGCACGGAGTTACCATTTCTAACAATACTGTTACTGGAATTAATTTAATAATGAATAACCTAAATGGTTCTATTCCAACTTCAATTAAAAATTTAAACAGTTTACAACATTTGAATTTAGGATTTAATCAAATTAGTGGAATGATTCCTTCTGAAATTGGTAGTATTGAGACATTAGAAACTTTGAATTTATTTATGAATAATTTAGAAGGTAAAATTCCTTCAACTATAGGTAACCTAGAAAATTTAAAAGAATTGGTACTTTATAATAATTTGTTAACAGGAACTTTACCCAATTCAATTTACAATTTAGATAAATTAGAAACGTTGCAATTGAGCAGTAATAAATTTTCTGGTATCCTTTTACCGAGTATTGAAAACCTACAAAGCCTAACTGTTTTAAGTTTGTTTGATAATTCTATGTACGGTTCATTGCCTACTGAAATAGGAAACTTATCTCAATTAGAAGAGCTTGCATTGTCTAATAATTTATTTGAAGGACAAGTTCCTAATAGTTTAAGCCAACTATCAAAATTAGAAATATTAATGCTTAGCAACAATAGATTGAATAAAACGATCAGTGAAAACATTAAAAATTTACCACAATTAACTGTTTTTGAATTCAGTAATAACCCAAAAGAAATTAATTTATTGGCCAATCCTGTTTCTGTAAATACCATTGCACCTAATTAATTGTAACTAAATCTCATTAAACAAAAAAGCCACTCGTTGAGTGGCTTTTTTTGTTTCATATTTATGAATAATTTAACATAGTTGCATATGCAACTATTTTTCATAGTACTACATTTGTGAAAAATGGAACTTTAATGGATCTTGATATTCATAAATCAGACTTTAACAAAACAATAGCCCCTTGGATTGGTAAAACATCTAAGATGCTAAATATGTATATTTCTGATGTGTTCCATCATAATAATATCACCATTACGAAACAGCAATGGATTGTCTTAAAAATATTATTTGAAAATCCTGAAGGAATTATTCAAAATAAA